>JANLST010000242.1:0-5691 GCA_031362505.1 Sphingomonadales bacterium | reverse complement strand
CCCAAAGCCTCTTGCTCAGCCTGAAGATCGGCTGAGGAGCGATCAGAAAAGCGGTGGCCGCGATAAGGATGGGGTGCTCATAGGTCCAGTCAAAGATCAACGGCGCAATCAACGCGCAGAATATCCCGCCGAGCACGCCGCCAACAGACATGGCGAGATAGAAGCGGGTCAGGTGTTCAGGATGCGGGCGGCGTTCGAACATTTCTGCATGCAACACCACAGCTGCAACAAACAGGCTGAGCAGGGTCAGGAACGCAAAGGAGAAAGGAAATTGGGTCGAATCCATGAACGCACTGCAAGCGGCCATGAGGATTATGAACGGCGCGATTCGCTTGGTGAAGTCCGCAAGCCAGCGATTCGTTGCGAAAGCGACGGAAAAACTCAACAAATAGAGACCGAGAGGCAAAACCCAGAGCAGCGGCATGGCCACAATGTCGGTCGTCAAATGTAGGCTGGTTGAGAGCATGAGACCTGAGGGGACAGCCGCAAGCACGATCCAGCGCGCAACTGTCTTCCGGTCGGGAATGGGGGTTTCCAGGCGCGCGGAAGGAGCTGAGGCAATATCCTTAGACATCGCAAAAGCTGATATGGCGACCAATGCCATCAACACCAGATATCCAACGCTCCACATCAGGCTTTGGTCGGCAATTGGCAAGAGCGGTTCAACAACCAGAGGATAGGCAATCAAGCCCGCAAAACTGCCAAAATTTGATGCAGCATAGAGGGGATATGGATCACCTCCGCCAGACATCGTAAACCATCGTTGCATCAATGGCGCCTGCGCCGCGACGACGAAGAACAGTGGCCCGATCGACGCAAGGAGCAGATATGGCACCCAGAATATGGGATTGGAACTTGCTGATGGCATTGCGCCATTCAAGCCCACCGGAAGCGTAAGGGCGGCAGCAAGGAACAATGCGAGGTGAATACCGGCTTGCACACGTCCGGAAAATCTCGCGAGCCAATGGGCATAGGCATATCCGCCAAGCAACAGCGCCTGGTACACCAACATTGCCGAATTCCAGACTGAAGGCGCACCGCCCAGTCGGGGCAACGCCATGCGTGCAACCATCGGCTGAACCAGGAAGAGCAGGAAGGAGCCGGCGCAGATCGTGGCGATGAACCGAAAACGGACCGACAGCAAGACGTGGCTTTGAATGGCGGTTCCGGCCCGTGTCATCATGATTCTCTCCCGACCGACTGGCCTTAGCCCTACACCGTTATCTTATGGTTAATTCGTTGTTGAAGGGCAACTCGGGAGAGGATCAATAGAGCCGGGTTGTCGTTCCTCCATCCACAGGCAGCGCAGCGCCATTCACAAAGCTGGCCGCATCCGACAAAAGCCAAGCGACCGCTTCGGCGATTTCGCTCGATTCCCCCAGGCGATTCATTGCCGAATGACGGCTAATCGTCGCTTTCATGAGGTCTGGCACCGCTTCAATATAGGGATCGACCATTTCCGAATGGCTGTAGCCCGGACAGACGGCATTCACGCGCAGGCCCTTGTCGCCATAGTCGATTGCCGCTGATTTTGTGAGGCCGATCACCCCAAACTTGCTCACGCTATAGGTTCCGTGCCCCATGTCGCTGCCTCTAAGGCCATAGATGGAAGACAGGTTCACGATCGATCCGCCGCCATTGGCAAGCATGGCGGGAATTTCAAACTTCATGCACATCCAGACGGCCTTGAGGTTCGTATCAATCGTCGAATCCCAATCCTCTTCCTTGATATCGGCCACCGGTGTCATTGTAGCGCCCGTGATACCCGCATTGTTGACGGCACCATCGAGCCTGCCGAACCGATCGAGCGTTTTGGCGATCATTGCCTCGACATCGGCACGGCGCGTGACATCAGCTTCGACAAACATGGCTGTTCCGCCATTTTTCTCGATCTGCTTCTGAACGGCCTCTCCCATGTCCCGTCGACGCGCGGCGATCACCAGTCTGGCCCCGCGTTCAGCAAGGAGAACAGCCGTGGCCGCCCTAAGCCCGGAACTCCCCCCGGTGACCAGAATAACCTTGTTTTGAAACAGCTTCATGGGGCTTCTCCAATTCTATTCTACTTTACTCTCGGTCGCGGGCCGTCGGATGCAGTAAGCGATATGCCGTTTGAGCGGGCTGTCGTCCGGCACGCCCGGATGATCAAAGTCAAGATGATGCTGACGTTGCATTCCCAATCGCTCCATCAATCCCCAACTTCGCACGTTGGCGGGCACTGTGATCGCCCAGATCTCATCATCCGTCAGATTGGCAAAACCCCAATCAAGACTCGCCCGTGCCGCCTCCAGCGCATAGCCCTTGCCCCAATGTGAATAGCCAAGGCGCCAGCCGATATCAGGTAAACCGGCTAACGGAATCCCCTCAGGTTCAGGCTGAATCCCGCAAAATCCAAGCATTTCCGTATCTGATTTCCGCTCAATCGCCCAATAACAATGCCCCAGCCGTTCCTGATGCTCGCGCTGGCGAGAAATGGCGGCGCGGATATCGTCCTCCATCTGAAGCGGCCCCAGAAATTCCATCACCCGGGGATCGCGGCAAATCTCAAGCAAGGGAGCAACGTCACCGTCCTGCCATGTGCGCAGGATCAATCGCTCGGTCGCGATGATCGTATCAGCCATTGAGGAGGCGGGCGGCATGCGCAGCGTGATAAGTCAGCACACCCGAACATCCTGCCCTGCGGAATGCCAAGAGAGTTTCAAGGACAAGGGCGTCGCGTTCGCCTGCGCCGGCTGCGACTGCGGCTTCGATCATTGCATATTCACCGGACACTTGATAAGCAAAAACAGGAACTTCAAACCGTTCCTTTACACGATGAATGATATCCAGATAGGGTAATCCAGGCTTCACCATGATGCTGTCGGCACCCTCGGCGAGGTCAAGCGCAACTTCACGCAGTGCCTCTTCGGCGTTGGCGTGATCCATCTGGTAGGTCTTCTTGTCGCCCTTCAGCAGGCCGCTTGATCCGACTGCGTCGCGGAACGGCCCATAAAAGGCACTCGCATATTTGGCCGAATAGGCCATGATCTGGACGTTGACGTGCCCGGCATCCTCAAGCGCATCTCGGATTGCGCCGACGCGACCGTCCATCATGTCCGACGGAGCGATCACATCTGCACCCGCATCGGCCTGGACAAGCGCCTGATCGACCAAAATCTGAGATGTTTCGTCATTCAGGACATAGCCAAGCGCATCGATGAGGCCGTCATGGCCATGTGCCGTATAAGGATCGAGGGCAACATCGGTCAGCACACCGAGATCGTCACCGAGTGCGTCCTTGATCGCCCGTATCGCCCGACACATCAGGTTATCCGGATTGAGTGCTTCGCGCCCGTCGTCAGTACGCAGATCCCGCGGCGTGTTGGGGAACAGTGCGACGCAGGAAATTCCCATTTTCTGGGCCTCCCGCGCACGCTTCACGATATTGTCGACCGACCAGCGCGAAACACCGGGGAGTGTCGCAATCGGCTCTTCCACGCCCCTGCCCTCGGTGATGAACAGCGGCCAGATCAGGTGTGCGGGCGCCAGATGGGTTTCGGCAACCAGAGCACGGCTCCAGCCAGTTGAACGGGTGCGGCGCATGCGCAAGGCAGGAAAGCGGGCTTCAGTCATGACGGAAATCTCTCTACACGAGGATTATCGAACTGGAAATCGCTGTCTATTAGGAGCATTTTAGCGCTTCAAGGGGCATAGCGGGGGCATGTTGCTGGTTCCATCAACCGATCAATCTGAGGTCAGTTGCTACACTGCGCGTGTGGCGGCTGTTGGCACCGTGCCTGATGCGTTCTGCGCAGAATGGTTGGAATTGGCTGACGACGCGAGCGAACCTAACGCATTTTCCGAGGCCTGGTTTATCAAACCTGCGCTTTTGACCTTAGCCCAGGGCCGCGTTGTCAAAATAATTGAAGTGCGCAATGCTGCCGGCCTGCTGACAGGCGTCATGCCGCTGACGCTTGACCGCCGCTACGGCCGGATACCCGTGCGACACGTTGCAAATTGGACCCATTTTCAGTGCTTTATGGGAACCCCTCTCGTCCGGCGCGGCGATGAAATTGGTTTTTGGGCGGCCGTTCTGACGCTACTTGATCAAAGCAAATGGGCATGCGGATTTCTGAGCATTTCCGGACTTCTCGAGGATGGGGCGGTCCATCGGGCCCTCAAGGCAGCCACTGCCCATCTCGGCCGCCCTAGCACCACTGTTCACCGCGCCAAACGCGCCGCCCTTGCAAGCGATCTTGAACCTGAGGCGTATCTCTCAGCTCATGTCAGGCCCAAGAAGCGCAAGGAATTGCGACGCCTTGGCAAGCGCCTTTCTGATCGGGGGGCGCTGACATTTTCGATTCTTGAGGACACGGACGAGATTGTGGGCTGGTGCGACACATTTCTGGCGCTTGAAGCCGCAGGTTGGAAGGGCTCGAAAGGTTCGGCCTTTGCCAACCTGCCGGAAACAGCCAAATTCTTCCGAGATGTCATATTTGGCGCCTTTGAGGCCGGGCGACTCGACTTCCAGCGGCTCAACCTTGATGGCCGGGCGATCGCGATGCTGGTCAATTTTCGGACACCGCCGGGAAGCTGGTCATTCAAGATTGCCTATGACGAAGCCCTGTCACAATTTTCCCCTGGTGTGCTTATCGAGCTTGAGAACCTGCGACGTGTACTTCAGGATCAGGAAATCGACTGGATGGACAGTTGCGCCGTCGAGGATCACCCCATGATCAATAGCCTGTGGGGCGAACGCCGCGCGATCGTGCAGGTCAGTGTCCCGCTCTCCGGCATGACCAGAACCCTGAAATTCCGGGCTTGTCGTGCGATGGAAATGACTTCGGCGAAGCTTCGTCAGATGATGAAGTCATGACCGCTTTTCCAAAAGCAGCGCGCGATTTGATCGCGGCGAACTATCCCGAAATCCCGATCAAGCTGACCCATGAACTGGTTGATCACCCGCTCCTGACCCTACCCTCCCTGGTCAAACTTGCAGCAATGCTTCCTGAAAAAGATGTCGAGTATAATAGAGGCGATCTTCCCATCGGGATTGCACCTGAGGATATCTCCTCACCTCTTCTCGATATTGCTGAAACCATTCGCTCTATTGAACAGAATGGCAGCTGGATGGTGCTGAAGCTGGTGGAACAACATCCCGACTATCGTGACCTGCTCGAAACCACGCTGGCAGAGATTGAACCGATCGTTATCGCCAAAACGGGCGAAATGCTCACACTTCAGGGCTTCATTTTCATTTCCTCGCCGAGTGCGGTCACGCCGTTTCATTTTGATCCCGAGCACAATATCCTGCTCCAGATCCGCGGAGAAAAGACAATGACCGTATTTCCCGCGACTGATGAAACCATCGTCTCCCCACAGGCTCATGGAGCCTTCCATCTCGGCCAACATCACCGCAACCTTGGCTGGAAAGATGAATTTGCAACCAAAGGCACGGAGTTCAGCTTGGTGCCGGGGGAAGCAATCCATGTTCCAGTCAAGGCGCCACACTGGGTAAAGAATGGCCCTCAGGTTTCAATTTCGCTTTCCGTTACCTGGCGTTCGGCGTGGAGTTACGAAGAGGCCGACGCCCGCGCGTTCAATCATTTGCTCCGCAAGTTCGGCGGTCGGCCTGCCAGCCCGAAACGCCTTCCGGCCC
The DNA here is from genome assembly GCA_031362505.1 of Sphingomonadales bacterium. GTDB lineage: Bacteria > Pseudomonadota > Alphaproteobacteria > Sphingomonadales > Sphingomonadaceae > Aquisediminimonas. Next base: position 56 of record JANLST010000242.1, on the reverse strand, counting down.
ATAATCGGGCGAAATCGGTTGCCTATAGGGCAATCCGGAGGCTGGGGTTGGTTTGA
>JANLST010000232.1:0-6202 GCA_031362505.1 Sphingomonadales bacterium | reverse complement strand
GGCACGAGTCTAGGCTTTCCCGCAGCAGCGAAACACAATAGTGCGTGGGAACTCCACAACCGTATCAGGATTGAAAATGGCAGGGCTCTATTTCGAGGAATTTCATATTGGGCAAACCTTCCACCACGGGCTGCGGCGAACCGTGACCGAGACTGACAATGTCCTGTTCAGCGCGATGACCCATAATCCGGCGGCTCTCCATCTCGATGAGGAATATTGCCGCGAAAACAGCGAGTTCGGGACACGTATCGTCAACAGTTGTTTCACTCTTGGGCTGATGGTCGGGATTTCGGTGGGCGATACCACTCTGGGAACGACGGTTGCCAATCTGGGTTGGGACGAAGTGCGTTTTCCCAAACCGTTATTCCATGGCGATACCGTACACGTCGAAAGTGAAGTCTCCGAGATTCGGGAGAGCAAATCGCGGCCACAAAACGGTATCGTGATCTTCATTCACCGCGCCTTCAACCAGAAGAACGAACTGATCGCCCAGTGCAAGCGGTCGGCGCTTATGATCCGCAAGCCAGCCGTCGCATGAAGCTGCGCTCGCTCCTTTTTGTCCCGGGTGACAGCGAGCCCAAGATCGCCAAATCTGCTGGCGTTGCGGCGGATGTGCTGATTTTTGACCTTGAGGATTCGGTTGCTGCGGCACGCCGACCCGACGCGCGAAAAATGGTGCTGGAGCATCTGGAAGCCAATCCTGCCGGAAGGGCAAGCCAGCTCTATGTCCGGATCAACCCGCTTGATACTGTCGATGCACTGCTTGATCTAGAAGCCATCATGCCCGGCATACCTGATGGGATCGTGCTGCCGAAGCCGCGCGGAGTAGAAGATGTTTTGGCACTCGCGACAACGCTGGATCAATTGGAGGCGGCGCTTGGCCTGACCCCCGATTCGACCCGGATCATCCCGGTCGCCACTGAAACACCATCGGCCATCTTTACGCTTGGCAGCTATGTTCTTGCAGGTCCCCGGCTGGCCGGATTGACATGGGGCGCGGAAGATCTGAGCGCTGCGGTTGGAGCGATCGGTTATAAAGAGGAGGGCCAGTGGACTCCCCCTTACCAACTGGCGCGTTCGCTTTGCCTATTTGCTGCGTCCGCCGCAGGAGTCGCACCAATCGATACCCTGCACGCCGATTTCCGCGATCAAGATGGACTTGCCCAGGCCGCGCAACGCGCTCGTCGAGACGGATTTCAGGGAATGCTTGCCATTCACCCCGCCCAAGTGCCGATTATCAATGCAGCATTCACGCCTTCGGTCGAGGAAATTGCGCATGCTGAAGCGGTCGTCGCAGTGTTTGCGGCCAACCCTGACGCGGGCGTCGCTAGCATGGACGGCAAGATGCTCGATCGCCCGCATCTCGTGCAGGCGCAAAAAATATTGGAAAGGCGATGATGAACACCAATCAGGCACTGCGCGACAGGCTGCAGGAGCTTCACGGCCTTACGAAGCAGACTCCGCTCTTCAACCCCGTCTTCCAGCTCAGCCTTGATGTTTCCCGCGAACTGGAGAGCGGCGCGCTTACACTCGGCGCTATGGGCGGACTTGTCAGCGATCTCGATTGCGAAGCGCTCCAAAGCCGGGCGAAACGAATCGGCCGCCTGTGCGCACCGGTCCTTATCGATGAGAATCTGGAGCGACTGCGCGAGATTGCCAACGCATCGGCAACATTGCTCGGCTTCGACGGCTATTGTGCCCGCTGGGGACAGCCGCTTCTCCATGCTGTCTTTACCGGTCACCCGACCTTCCTGCTGACACCGGCGCAAAGCGACGCGGTGGCCGAGGCTGCGAGTACCGGCGATACGGCCCCGGCCACATTGTGTCTCGTAGAACCGGATCGCCCCCCGATCACTTTGGAAGGCGAGCATGATGAAGCCATTGCGGCAATGCGGCGGGCGGGCGCTGCGCGCGATGCGATGGTTCGCGTGTTGTTAAACGTCGCCGCTCACCATTGGCCTGACCGGTGGCAGTCATTCAAACCCCTTCCATGGCGGCTCGCATCGTGGGTCGGGTATGACATGGATGGTCGAACCGATATCGGCTGGGCCACGAGCATTGGGTTCCGCCTGCAGGAAAAAGCAGAAAGACTGGCAGGCTATGTCACGGCGCTGGGCATGCTCGATCCGACAGTTGCCACGAAGCTGAGCGATGCCGAAGCACATAGCCGCGAGATGGCCGGACTTTTTGCGACAGACCTCTCCTCTCCCGATGCGCTGTCTGCCGCGGCCAATCGTCTCACGAACGACGCACCCGGAAAATTGCTCTCGCTCGCTCCGATCATTGCAGACCTCGAATCCCGAGCCGCCATCAGCGATAGAGAAACAGCAACGCACCTCCTTACTCTCGCCGCTGCGATGCAAGCCGATGGCCTGGGCATGGGCGGCATTCATTTCCGCGTGAACAGCGCCCAGCTTCACAATGCGATTCGGCGGCGGATCGATCCTGACAATACGCTTGATCTCGCCAGCGGCACAGCGCTCAAGCGCATGCGGACACTGCTTGCCGAGGTGAAACCGCTGCGTTCCAATTTCGCCGCACTTGCCATCGAGAACACCACGGCGTTGCGCCAATTCCTCGCCATGGCCCAGATCCTCCACCATGTGGACAGCGATGCGCCGATCAGGATGCTGATCGCCGAATGCGAAGAACCACAGACCGTTCTCGCTGCGCTCTATTTTGCGCAACTGTTCGGCATTGCCGACAAGGTCGATGTGTCGCCGCTCTTCGAAACCGAAAGCGCGATGGAACATGGCGCGCGATTCCTTGACGCGCTGATGGGCGAATCCGCCTATCGCGACTATGCAAGGCTGCGTGGTCGGGTTTCGGTCCAAACCGGCTTCTCAGACGCCGGCCGCTTCATTGGACAGATTCCTGCCGCCCTTGCCATCGAGCGGCTGCAAGGCCGGATGCCGCGGATCATGGCGAAACACGGGCTGACCGATGTCGCCGCCCTGATCTTCAACACGCATGGCGAATCGATGGGCCGTGGCGCGCATCCTGCGAGCATCCACGACCGCCTCCGCCACCCTATGAGCGATTGGGCGCGCGAACAGTTCAAGGCTGAAAGCATCCGCCTCGAACTTGAGGCAAGCTTCCAGGGTGGCGACGGTTTCCTGCTGTTTCGCACGCCGCAACTGGCGCTGGCGACGCTCACTCGGATTGCCGAAGCGGAAATTGGCCAGCCACCTGTCGAGGAAGATCCGTTCTACACCCGTACGGACCTGAGCCTCGATTTCTATCGCGGCATCCGGCGTGTTCAGCGCGACCATCTGGCATCACGCACCTATGCGCGCGCCATTACCGCGTTCGGGCTCGGCCTGCTCAACGAGACCGGGTCGCGAAAGTCACGCCGCCAGTCAGATCTGTCTGCCGACCGCGAAATGAACCTGCGGCAGATCCGTGCCATCCCGCACAATGCGATTCTCCAGCAACTCGGCTATCCGGTGAACGTCCTTTCTGGCGCCGGCACAGCGGCGGCAGACGACATCGAGGCGATTGGCGACCTGATCGCCGCCTCGGCGCGCGGACGCCAGCTATTCCGCTTGCTCCGCGCCGCCAACCGGCTGGCGAGCATCAAATCGGTTGCAGCGTTTGGCGAGCTGTTCAACAGCGCCTATTGGGCGAGCCGCACCTATCGCGGTAGCGAGCCACATCTCGAAGCAGCGTGCACCGCACTGGCCGAACGGCTGACCAGTGATGATCGTACCGGCGTGTTCCGCCGTCTCGCCTCGCGGCTTCGTGTCGATGGCCTCAAATTCCACCGCCTGATGGCTCGCATTCCTGACCTCGGCGATAACGATGACATGGAAAATACGCGACGCACCCTCGGCGTGCTTCAGGCCCTGCGGCTCGCGCTGATGCAGCATATGTTCCTTCGCGCGGTGCAAATCCCGGCCTTTTCACGGAGCAATGACATCAGCCGCGACGATGTGCTGGAAATGGTCTTTACGCTGAGGATCAACGACGCCGTAAGACTGCTTCGCAAGGCCTTCCCGGTTGAAGCGCCGGCGCTGGCTGACTTTACGGTCGATGAACCGAGCGATTATCCTGATGGCGACGATCAGGCGTATGCAGGTATCCAGTCGGCCTATATCGACCCGATCGCTGACGCCTATGGGCTCTGCCTGCGCATCAGCACGGCCATCGCCAACCATTTTGGAGCCCATGGCTAACGCGCAACATGGAAGACCTTGGCTCGCGAGGATTGACCGCGTTCAAGCGTGACAGCCGATTTCGGCAAACCGAGGGCCTTGGCGAGTAGCGCCGCCACTGCCTTGTTCGCCTTTCCATCCTCCGGCGGAACCATGACCCACAGCTTGAGCCGCGGCGTGCCCGTCGCGTCGGGCTCAATGGTCAACCGTTCGGATCGCGCATTGGGCGTCACGAGCAACGCAAGTCTCCCGCGTGAATCCACCAGCGCGGCGATTGCATCACGCTCAAACACTCGAATAGGCCTTCCGCAGCGCGGCCTTTTGCACTTTGCCCATTGCATTTCGGGGAAGATCATCGACAAATTCGAGTCTTTTGGGATGTTTGAACCGCGCAAGGTTCGCCTCGATCGCGGCTTGAACGGCCGACTGGATCGCTTCATCGGCAACGATTATGGCAACAACGCTCTCTCCGAAATCGGCATGTGGCACGCCGATGACCGCACTTTCCGCCACACCCGGCACGGCGTCTATCACTTCCTCGATTTCCTTGGGATAGATGTTGAAACCACCGGAGATAACCAGATCCTTTGCCCGCCCGACAATCGTGATGCGCCCTTCGGAATCCTCGGTCGCAACATCGCCAGTAATGAACCATCCGTCGGATCTGATGTCTTCAGCCGTCTTTTCGGGATTGCGCCAATATCCCATGAACACATTGGGTCCACGGATTTCGATTACGCCCGGCTCTCCTTGGGCGGCATCCTGTCCGTCCGTGTTGCTGATCCGCAGTTCGACTCCGGGCAGCGGAACGCCGACTGTCCCCGCCACCCTCTCGCCGTCGATCGGATTGGAAGTGATCATCCCTGCCTCGGTCATTCCATAGCGCTCGAGAATGCGCATTCCCGTCCGAGCCTCGAAGGCCTTGTGTGTCTCGGAAAGCAGGGGGGCAGAGCCAGAAATGAAAAGCCTCATATTGGCGACAACTTTCCGATCAAGTGCAGGTTCGGCAAGGATGCGCTTATAGAAGGTCGGCACCCCCATCAGGATCGTTGACTGGGGCAAAAGGCTGATGACCTGCGCTGCATCGAATTTAGGCAGAAAAATCGTCTTGGACGCGTTGAGGAACATTGTGTGGAGCGCGACAAACAGCCCGTGCACATGGAAAATCGGGAGGGCGTGGATCAGGACGTCATCGGGTTGATACGACCATATTCCCAGAAGTGTCTGGGCATTCGAAAGCAAATTGCCGTGGCTCAGCATCGCCCCCTTCGAGCGCCCTGTGGTGCCCGAGGTGTAGATGATGGAGGCGATATCGTCAGTCGCCCCGACGACAATTTCATGGTCGGGATCGCTGCGAAGTGCTTCTGCCCACAACGGCGAGGTCGGGTCGCTCAAATCTGAAACCGAAACGAAAAGCCGCGGCTCTGCATCCTCGATAAAGTAGTCGACTTCCGACCTAGTATAGGCTGTATTGAGAGGAACGAAAATTGCCCCTGTTCGAAGACAGGCAAGGTAGAGCGCCACTGCGGCGATCGTCTTTTCGACCTGCACAACGACCCGGTCACCGCGCGCGACGCCCCGCATGCGAAGCGCGGTGGCAAAGCGTGCGGACAATTGATCGAGCTCACCAAAGGTCAGGCCTGCCCCGTCGGCGTCCACCAATGCAGGATCGTTCAACGCAGACGCAAAGGCCTGGTAGAAATGGGCATAGAGATTGGCATTCATCCCCCTTGTCTAGCCTTGCGCACTCAAAGGATGCAAACGAGTTGCATAGGAACCCGAGGCTGGTTAGTCGGAAATCGATTCAAACTTCAGCAGGGAAAGAGATCATGAAGCGCCTCACTCCGACGAGCCAGTTTGCTCTTGCCTGCATCGCAATCCTTGGCCTCGGCGCCTGTTCCAAGCCATCCACTGAGAGCAGCGATGAAACGCAAGCTGAAAACACAAGTACGGCACCTGCTGTCGAAGCAACGCCAGTCGAATATGCAAGCCTCAAGGGTAATGCCGCCGCCGGTGAGGCAGCTTATGTCCAGTGCAAGGTCTGCCAT
>JANLST010000193.1:0-16703 GCA_031362505.1 Sphingomonadales bacterium | reverse complement strand
CGTCGACGAGGCCATTGGATCATATCCGGCCTTTCCCAAATAGGAGACACCCAGATCGTCCGCTTGGTACTCTTGCGACCGAGAATATTTCAGAACGTATCCTTGTGCGATTGAGCCCGCGAGTTGCTGTCCCAGTTTCGCGCCATCATTCCCGGCAAGTACGGCGCCGAGAACGGTTCCAAGAAGCGTGCCGAGCGTCCCTTTCGTTGCTGCATTGCTTCGTTGTTGGGCATGCCGCGCCGCCACGTGACCAACTTCATGGCCCAGTACTGACGCCAGTTCGGCTTCATCGTTCATGAGCGCGAGCAGTTCGCGCGTAACGTAAATATAACCGCCTGGAATCGCGAAGGCATTGCTTACGGAAGAATTAAGCAGCGAAACTGTAAATGCGCTTTGAGTTTCGGCAAGTCCGGATTGAAGGGCAATTTTCTGGCCAACGCGCGTGACATAGGCGGCCTGGGGCCCATCGTAGAGCCCGCCAAATTCGCTCAGAAGTTGCGGGTGCGCCTTCGCACCAGTCGCGCGATCGCTTGCCGTCATCGGTTTGGAGATTGGAAGCGCGGAGGGTAGTTTCGCGCCCAGGGCAAGCACGGCTACGCCAATCAACAGGAACTTTTTCATGATGCTTCTCCACCCGGTTACTCAACACCAAAATTGAAGCTGCGACTATAGCGCGCCCATCGCAAGAAATTTTCGTCGCCGGTCTGCACGAAGGGCATTGCCATCAAGCGCGGACAACTCATCCAAAGCCTTATTTATCGCCCCCCCGAGCGTGTCGATCGCCATTTCCGGTGAACGGTGCGCTCCGCCGACCGGTTCTGGCACCACGGCGTCAATGACACCCAATCGGTAGACGTCTGTCGCCGTGATTCGCATAGCCTCAGCCGCTTCCGCAGCCTTGTCCGACGTTCTCCACAGAATAGATGCGCACCCTTCCGGGGTAATTACGGAATAAATCGCATGTTCAAACATTAGGACACGGTTCGCTGCAGCAAGACCTACTGCGCCGCCTGAGCCACCTTCACCGACAATGGCTGCGACGACCGGCACTGTGAGTTCGAGCGCTGCTTGGGTCGATCGGGCGATCGCTTCTGCCTGTCCCCGTTCTTCGGCTTCGATGCCGGGAAATGCACCTGCGGTATCAACGATCGTCACAACAGCGATTCCAAACCGATCAGCAAGCTGCATCAACCGCACAGCTTTGCGATATCCTTCGGGTTTTCCCATCCCGAAATTATGCTTGAGCCGACTGGCCGTATCATGCCCCTTTTCATGACCAATCACCATGACGCGACGACCGTTCATCCTCCCGAATCCGCCAATAATTGCCTGGTCATCGGAAAAGGACCGATCTCCAGACATCGGCATGAATCCGTCGACAAGCCGGCCAACATAGTCTTTGAAATGTGGGCGCTGCTGATGACGGGCAACTTGTGTTTTTTGCCACGGCGTCAACTTTGCATAGGTGTCTCGCAGGAGGCGATCCGCCTTGGTTTCCAGTTTTCGAAGCTCAGCATCAATATTGGCCGGTCCGCCGTCAGCAGTTGCCTTCAAGTCCGCGATTCGCGCCTGAAGTTCGGCATAAGGCTTTTCAAAATCAAGGTAGGCAATCATCCGACGGGGTTAGGAGCGACGTGCAGCGGCGTCAACGAGAGGATGTGCCCGTTCGACAAGTTCCACCAGCCGCTTGCTGTCCACATGAGTGTAGATTTCTGTCGTGGCGATATCTGCGTGTCCCAACATGGTCTGCAACGCGCGCAAATCGGCGCCACCCTCGAGCATATGGGTTGCAAAGGCATGGCGCAGCACATGAGGACTTACCCGCTCAGGTTTTATGCCAGAATCACTGGCTAAGTTCTTGATAATTTGAAATAATCTAACGCGACTGAGATGAGCCTTTCCTGATGGGAAGAGCCAAACCGATCCAGACGGTCTGATTTCAGCCCAACGCGCAACGGCGATCCGCGCTCGATCCGAGACCGGTACCAGTCGTTCCTTGCCCCCCTTCCCGCGAAGAATTGCGAAAGGTCGATCCGTGCTTATCGCACGAATACTGAGCGAAACCAGTTCAGTCGCCCGCAATCCGGAGCCGTACAAAAGTTCGACAAGAGCAGACAGTCGCAGAGATTTATCCTTGTCGACCGCCTTGCTTAACCTGGCTTCAATTTCCGCAAAAAGGCGATCGACGTCGTCTCGGCTCAGAACCTTTGGCAATGCGCGGCGGGCTATGGGTCGAGCCAAAGCTGACGATGGATCGTCAACCCTAAATCCTTCATCGACCAGGAATCCAAAAAAGCGGCGTAATGCGGCGGATTTTCGGGCCAAGGTTGCATTCGCAAGCTCGCTCCAGGCCGTCGCAAGCCGGCCCAATTCTTCCGGTTGAGCAACACTCAGCCTACCATCCAAAAGTCCTGATGCAGCACTCAGATCTCCACGATACGCGATCAATGTGTTTGTTGAAGCGCCAGCTTCCGCGGTCATCATGTCAAGAAACCTGTCGATCAGCGGTACATCAGCAATGTCGCGCATCGTCAGCTCCGCGTGATGGCCTCAGCCGCGATCATACGGGCATCTGCACCGAGGCCCACCGCATTCAGGGCTGAAATGGCATGGTAGAGCTGGGCGGGCGAAACGTGTTGCCAGTCCGACACGCCCAGACCCAATGCGCATAGCACGATGACAGTGGCTGGTTCTCGCGCTTTCACTGCCCGATCGAGCGCACGCGTCCAAGATGTCTGCTGCTCGATCGGAATCTCCAAATCTCGCGCCATTTTCGAAACATCCGATGGACTCATCCGTCCCAAGCCGGCCATTCCGGCAAAAAGGAATTTCCCGCGCAGGCCATCATCGCCTCCGACGTCTCTCTGGTAAGACTCGATCCTGTTGATGTTCCAATCGACTGCGCGACCTGGAACGCCCACTGCCAGCACGCCCCAAGAGGTCAACGCATCCTTGCTATTGCCGTTGCCCACGATTTCTGCCCATTTCGCCGCTTGAACATCAAGCCCCGCAGACAACATGGATTCGATCAACTTGGGGATATCCCTGCCAAAGGATCCATCCGGGGTAATCCTCGCAGCGGCGCGGGCGGTGACGATCAATCGCGCATATTTTCCTAGCGTATCAAGCGATTCCTCGTTCCACAGAACCTTCATTGCATTGACCCTGGCCGAGGGTTCGGGTTCGGCAAATGCCTGCCGCAGCGATTCTGCCGGCGTCCCCGAAATAGCCGAAACATCCGTCACATCAGCAACCTGGCCATAGAAATCCACCAGCGCAGCGCTTGACAGAACGCCGAGTGCCGCAGCGACATCTGCATCACCGGCGCGTTTGTCGACCGGAACAAGCGGCGATCTGGCATTCCATGCCTTGACCCTCGGATTTGTCCCGACCGCGATTTTCTCAGGTATTTCAACAGCTGTCGCGTTGGCAAGTCCGAAGCGCCATGCCGTAAGTACAGGAACATCATCCCACTGAATGACCACGGCCCGACGCGTATTGGTGCCAGCGCCGACAACCTTTTCGGCCAGCAAGCCATCGATTCCGCGACCTGATGTTCTTGCCTTGGCGATATCGATCAATGCGCTGGCTTGCGCCGATTCACCTGAAAGGGCCGAGCACATGGCCCTTGCAAAGGTCCATGATGGCTCTTTGCTGATTTCCATTGCCGGTTCGACCATTGCGCAAAGGCCGGCAGGGTCTGCACTCGCCAAGGCGGATTGCATGGCGACCTGGAACATCTTCGGCGTGTATTGCTCAATATCAACGGCCTGCACGAGCGCGCGTGCAGATTCGGCTTCACCCATGCGCAACAACAACCACGCACGCTCGGCGATCCAATCGGCGCCTCTCACCCCATGTGGGGTTTCGACCCTGCTCAGCAGTGCACGGCGTAGAAGGATCGAAGCCCAGCGAGACGCAATCGGAGCGCGTGTCTTGCGCAAGAGAAAGGACAGATAGCGACCATTTTCCTGCCCAAACGCCTGCGCGCCCATATCACCGTCATTTGGGCCCAATATACCGACCTGCTCCGTCGAGCGCCGCGCACCAGCAGGCAAATCCTGCAATGTCATGACGTCAGCCGGAAGATCCTCGCCTTCAGCCAGCACATCATTCCCCAAAGCGTCGAGTGAGGCGCTCCCTTCCGGCGACGATGTTGACCCTTGAGTCGTCGAGATCGCGTCTGGAACCAGATCCGCGGGTTTGGTCTGACTGGTGCTTGCGCCCTTGTCAGGCGCTGGCGCTGAATCGCCAAAGCCCGGAGGTAGCAACGATTTGGGATCATCCTGCCCTATTGCGGGAATTGCCGCGATGAGCGCGATTCCCGAAAGTGCGCCAAGTAACCAGACCCTATTTGCCAAGCGCATCGACCGAGACCGCCTTTTCATGCCGGGAAAGCGGCTGTTCCGACACCCGACTGGACAGGAATACCATGATGCCTATGACTGCCAACGCCAAAACCATCCACTTAATCGATCGAGCCATATCGTTTTCAAACACCTTGCTTCATGTGGGTACCGCTTTGCCCCAATGATGGTCGCTGTGTATAGCCCCACGCGCGATGAACAGTGAAGCAAATTTGGCGACAAAGAAAATTCAACGCCCAATCGTCCTTGTCGGACTAATGGGTGTCGGAAAATCAACTATTGGCCGCCGCCTTGCGCAGAGGTTCGGGATCCCTTTCGTCGATGCCGATCACGAAATCGAGCGCGCCGCAGATCTCTCTATTCCCGAGATATTTGAACGGTTTGGTGAAAATCATTTTCGTGATGGTGAACGACGCGTAATTGCGCGCCTTATCGATGGGCAATCGAAGGTGATTGCAACAGGTGGAGGCGCCTTCATGAACGCCGACACACGGGCGCTCATTCTCGAACAGGCGACCGCCGTCTGGATCGATGCCGATATCGACGTGATTGTTGAGCGCGTTGGTCGGCGTGACAACCGTCCGCTACTGAAAGGCAGAAACGTTCGCGAAGTGCTGACCGAATTGGCCGAGATCAGAAATCCCGTCTATGCACTCGCTCCGATTCACATTCGTAGCCAACTTGCGCCGCACGATGCGACGGTGGATGCAATCGTGGAGAAACTTGCATGCCAAATGTGACGGTTGGACTCGGTGAGCAAAGCTATGACATCGTCATCGAACCCGGTGCGCTTCGGAGTGCCCGACGTCACCTTCGCCCTTTTATCCGCAGTGACAAAGCCATTGTTGTAACTGACAAGAATGTCGCTCGCCTCGCACTTCCCACCCTGCTCAGCGGGCTTGACGGCATACAGGTCGAGACAATTACACTCGACCCCGGAGAAGGAACGAAAAGCTGGGAGTCGCTGGCTCGACTTTGCGATACGTTACTTTCGGCAGGAGTCGAACGAAACGATCACATCATTGCGCTCGGCGGCGGTGTCATTGGAGATCTTACGGGATTCGCAGCGGCAATTATCAAGCGCGGCTGCCACTTCATCCAAATTCCAACCACATTGCTCGCCCAAGTGGACTCGTCGGTGGGAGGAAAGACGGCGATAAACAGCAGCGCCGGAAAGAACTTGATCGGAGCTTTCCATCAACCCGCAATTGTACTTGTCGACCCGGAAGTGCTTGACACCCTGCCTCTGCGTGAAATGCGCGCGGGCTATGCTGAAGTCCTGAAGTATGGACTCATATCCGATTTCAAGTTCTTCGAATGGTGCGAAGCCAACGGGGGATCCGTGATTGCGGGCGATCGCGAGTCCCAAGTGAGGGCGATTGAAACGAGCGTTCGCGCTAAGGCGGCTATCGTCGAAGCCGATGAACTCGAAACCCGAGATCTGCGTGCATTGCTCAATCTTGGCCACACATTCGGCCACGCGCTGGAAGCCGAAACCGGCTTTTCCGATCGACTATTGCACGGCGAAGCCGTTGCCATTGGCATGGCCCTTGCCTTTCGCTTTTCCGCCAAGCTGGGCCTTTGCAGTTTGCAGGATGCCGAACGGGTTGTGGCTCACATTCGCTCGGCCGGCCTACCGGAAAGTTCGTCAGCCTCCGGGATAAGCGCTTCCGGGGAGAGGCTGGTCGAACACATGATGCATGACAAGAAAATGTCTGGCGGCACCCTTCCCTTCATACTCGCTCGCGGGATCGGCCAGGCTTATGTCGACAAATCAGTCTCACTGGACGATGTCGCGATCTTTCTGGATACCGAAACACGATAGGCCATCCAAAACCAACCAATGATCATCGCGCCTCCCCCAAGCGGCGCTACCGCGCCCAGCCAGCGAGGTGCGCCAAGGGCCAGCGCATAAAGGCTGAAACTGAATATAACGCTCCCCACAAGCAGCATCCTTGAAGGAGCGGGATTTCGGCGCCCCGCAATAAATACGGCAACTGCGTGGACAAGTTGGTAGGAAGCGCCCGTCTTGAGCCACTCAATTGCCGATCCGCTTGCCGCGTGCGCTCCAAAGGCGCCAGCCACGATTGCGATCGCTGCAGAAATGCAGGCCGCTGCACCGAGCCAGTCACGCTTCATGCCGTCGCCTTCTTTCGCGGTGGAATGTAGAGAGGTGGCGGCCCGGCGCGCATGTCGCCTGTTTCGCTCTGCGCTGCCAATCTCAAATCGTCCTTCTCGCGATAGGATTGTTCGACCTGCAGGATGTCGTTGTCATCCAGGCCCATAGCCTGAAGCACATCGATCCCCATACGGATTGCTGACTCAAACAACTCTCGAACTGTTCCAGTGAGGTCTAGATTGCGCACAGCAATCAACTGACGACGATCAAAGACCCTCACGAATATTGCCGCCTGGGGAAATGCCGACAGGATCGGCTCAAGCTCTTTCGAGCCCAATGCACGATCATCAGTGCAGAAGGCAATCACCTGTGCTTCATCAGCACCGGCGCGCCGGAGGAGATCAATCCTTCGGCCATCTCCATAGTAGACTTTGGCACCAAAGGAATTGCTGACTTCGATCTGTTCTGGTTTGATATCGACCAAGGTAACAGAGACATGGCCAGCCAAGAGGATTTGGGTGACCGTTTGCCCAAACCGTCCAAACCCGACGACAATGGCCTTTGATTGCTGAGCCAACTCCGGCCCATCAAGCCTGCCTTCATCATGTGGTCGGGAATATTCGAAACGCCGCGCAATCATGAGAAGGAATGGCGTCGTTGCCATGGAGAGCGTGATGATTGCGCCGAACAGGCTGGCCGCTTGCGGTTCGATCAAAAGCGCCGCCTGTGCCTGTGCAAAAAGGACAAAGCCGAACTCTCCGCCTTGGCTCAGGAGCAGGCCTAGCCCAAAGGCCGGACGGCGATCCATTCCAAACAGCCGTCCAAGCCCAAATATGACGGCGATTTTAATCCCGATAAGTGCCGCCGCCATGGCGATGACGAAGGCCGGGTTGGCCAAGATTGCCGGCACGTCGAGAACCATTCCAACGGCGATGAAGAACAGGCCAAGCAGGATCGAGCGAAACGGCTCGACATCGGCTTCAATTTCGTGCCGATAAGGTGAATCTGCGAGCATGACACCAGCGATAAAAGCGCCCAGCGCAGTCGACAGGTGCAGCGTTTCCATTACGGCCGCACTGGCGATCACAGTGAACAGGCCAATGACAACAAAAAGTTCTCGCTCTCCGAGGCGCCCGGTGAGTCGAAGCAAAGGACTAATGATGAAACGCCCGGCCAGCACTAACCCGATAATCGCGGCCACAGTGGCCAACGCCAATTGCCAGCCCGGCGGCGTCGCGGGGTCAGCTGGTGCGCGAGAAAGCGCTGCAATGATGGTGATCAGCGGCACAATGGCAAGATCCTGGAATAGCAGGATCGAAAAAGCGCGCTCCCCGAACGGCGTGTTGATGCGGTTCGACGATTTCAGGCTGGGCAACACTTGTGCCGTTGAAGACAGTGCGAGCGGCAAACCAAGCGCCAACGCCGCACCGCCCGTGAAATCCGCGACAAAATAGATCATCATTGCCAACGCCAACCCAGCAATCGTGACCTGCGCCAGACCCAATCCGAAAATATCACGCTTGAGGCGCCAGAGCCTTGCCGGATTGAGTTCAAGACCAACAAGAAAGAGCAGAAGTGCAATACCGATCTCGGCAATACCGAGCTTCGATTCTCCTCCGGCGACCAGCGCAAGGCCATACGGACCAATGCAAACGCCCGCTATCAGATAGCCCAGAACCGCGCCCAATCCGAGACGCCGGAAAAGCATGACAAACAGCAAACCAGCGCCAAGAAGAACTACGCCTTCGCGAAGCAGGGACGCTGTTTCCATGCCTTAATGGCTTGCCGCTTTTGCTGCTTCGGCGGCGGCTTCGAATGCGAGCAGGATCGAGGCATGACGCCCGGCATGTTTCCGGGCCGGGGCAAAGATTTCCAGGCCTGGCCAATCGCCTGGTTGCGAACGCTCACCCTTCAAATAGGCCCGCAACGCATCCCGAGCATCAGCCAGATCCTGTGCTGACTGCCCATGCGCATGGGCGACCATCAACGCTGTCGAGGCTTGCCCCAATGCGCAGGCATGGAGATCTGCACCCATTGCTTTCACCCGTCCGTCAGGATCAACATCCATATCGATCCGCACTCGGCTGCCGCATGTCGGCGAACGCTTCTCAATCGACACCTGTGGGCTATCAAGCCTGTTCAATGCGGATGTCGAGGCCGCAAGCTTGAGGATTTCCAGATTGTAAAGCGGCGACGTCACGGTGTCTTGGCGGTGCCACCCCCCGTTTCCTGTCTTTCATGCACAAAATCCACCAACGCCCGCGATGTTGCGTTGAGAAGGGGATATGTGCGCGATTCCGTCATCCATCCCGGTCGATCGACTTGGCCGCCGTAAATCGTGTTAAAGATGAGCGAAGCAAGCAGGAAGATGAGGGTCGCGCCAACGAGTCCCTTTAGGGCCCCGAAGCCGAAACCGAGCAGCCGGTCGAACGACCCAAGAGCAGATGACTTCGTGGCACTTCCCATCCTGTTGGCAATATATCGACCAATCATGAAGGTGATCCCGAAAATCAATGCAAAGGCCAGCACCGCAGCGCCACCTTCTGTTCCCACCTTTTCGACAAGCGATGCCGCAACAGGCGCGTGAAGCAATTTGACGGCCGCGATCGCCGCGACCCAAGCGATCAACGACATCGCTTCGGTGACAAAACCCCGTGTGAGGCCGCGCACGCTGATGCCGCCGACGAGCAGAAGAACAATGATATCAAGTGCGGTCATGGGCGCTTCATAGGCGGGAGTCGTCGGATGTGTCGAGCCTCAACCCCGGCGCAACAGGAAGTCGACCATTCCGCCAAGCTTTGAAAAACCGGTGATTTTGATGCCATCCCGCTCTTCGCGCGTCGCGGCTGGCGCCAAAGCCTGCTCGAAACCCAATTTCGCTGCCTCCTTGAGACGCAGACCGGCAAGCGCAACAGGGCGCACTTCGCCGGACAGAGACACCTCGCCAAATGCAATGCTCGTTGCCGGCACCGGCTGTTCTGACAGAGCCGAAACCAGCGCAGCGGCAACGGCAAGATCGGCCGCCGGATCAGAGAGACGATAACCCCCGGCGATGTTCAGATAGACCTCGCAGGTTGAAAAGCTGAGGCCACAGCGGGCCTCCAGCACGGCAAGAATCATAGCCAGGCGCCCGCTATCCCAACCGACGACAGCACGCCTCGGCGTAGCACCGCTTGCCAGCCGAACGACGAGCGCTTGGATTTCAACCAACACCGGACGTGTGCCTTCAAGTGCCGGAAACACAACAGTGCCGGCAACCGCGTCCCCCCTGTCGGTGAGGAAGAGTGAAGACGGGTTGGCGACTTCGTTGAGTCCGCTTTCTTCCATTGCAAAGACGCCAATCTCATCGGTTCCCCCGAACCGGTTCTTGACGGCACGGAGGATACGGAACTGGTGACTGCGCTCGCCTTCGAAAGAGAGAACCGTGTCGACCATGTGCTCAAGAACACGAGGCCCGGCGATGCTACCGTCCTTGGTCACATGCCCGACCAGCACCAACGCAGTGCCGCGATCCTTGGCGAATCGTATGAGCTCATGTGCCGAAGCGCGGACCTGACTCACTGTGCCGGGGGCGCCCTCGATCAGGTCGCTGTGCATTGTCTGAATCGAGTCGATCACCAGCATCGCGGGCGGATTTCCATTTCCAAAGGTCGTCAGAATGTCGCGCACCGATGTTGCTGCAGCGAGTTGGACAGGAGCATTGCCTAAACCAAGTCTACGGGCGCGCAGGCGCACCTGATCGGCTGCTTCCTCTCCCGAAACATAGGCAACGAGGCGGCCTGCCAATGCCAGTCGCGCCGCAGCCTGCAGCAACAATGTGGATTTTCCGATGCCTGGGTCGCCCCCGATCAGCGTGGCCGATCCCGCAACGAATCCTCCACCCAAGGCACGATCAAGCTCAGCAATTCCGCTCGGCATGCGTGAGGGCAAAGCCACATCGGCATCAAGACCGACCAGAGCAACCGCCTGTCCTCCCGACTGAAGGTCGTGCCGCGCGCGAAAAGGCGTCACAACTGACGACGCGTCCTCAACGATCGTGTTCCATTCGCTGCAGTCCACGCATTGCCCGGCCCATTTGGACGCGACCGACCCGCAAGACTGACAAACATAACGCCGCTGCGGCTTGGCCATCACATACTCCAAGTAGAACTTAAAGGGAACATAGTGAGCGCGGCTTTTGCGGTCAAGCGGGCCGGCAAACCATCCATTCATTTCATAGGGTCGTAAAAGTGAGTCCAAAATGCCTCTCAATTGCTGCGTCTGCCGGCGAAGCAAGGCCGACTTTGAACTGCCGTGCACTAGCACTTTTGAGCATGTGCCATTTGATCTGGATCAATGTCCCGTTGGCCTGAAACGCCAGAGTTGACCTCGTTCGCAATGATCAGGTTGTGGGCGTCATGGTCAGATGGCCTGACATCAGATGCCATGAAGTTACAAAGGAAAGCCGTTGGAAAATCTCGAGAAAGTCGATGCAATCAGTTCAGAGAACCTGCAAAATCCTTATCCCTATTATGACCGATTGCGCCGCGAGGCGCCCGTGTTTCGTGACCCAAAGACCGGCATCGTCTCCGTCTCAACCTACGACCTCGCTGTGGAGGTCAATAAACGCCCCAAGATTTTCTCAAGCAATTTCAGTGCGCTTCTCAACTCCGGCGGCAAAGGCAACGTCGAGCAAGAAGAGGCAACCATCCTTGCAGAAGGCATGCGTCGCTGCGACACCTTGTTGACCGCTGATCCACCGCACCATGCGCGATTCAAACGAGTGGCCATGCAGGCACTGCCGCTGACGCGTATAAACAGCATGGCCCCCTATATCGCCGACGTCTCCAATGTACTGATCGACAAATTTGTTGGCGACGGAAAAGTGGAGTTCAAATCCCAGTTTGCCGAAGAACTGCCAGCGATTGTTATTGCCGACGTATTGGGTGTTCCTCGCGAAGACATTCCGATGTTCCACGGTTGGGTTCGTGCCGCCATTCTTCGGCTCAATGGCAATGCCAAGACCGACGAGCGACCTGCGTTGGCCCGCAAAGAAATTGAAATGCAGAACTATTTCCGGGCAGCAATTGCCGAACGACGGAAAAATCCAGGGGACGATGTCGTGTCTGATCTCATCCGGGCATCAATGCAGACAGGGGATGGCGAACGTCCGCTGGACGAACCGGAGATATACTCCATCATCCAGCAGATATTCACGGCCGGTCAGGAAGCGACAGCGCACGCGCTAACCTATGCCGTTGCGCAACTTCTCTCCGACCAATCGCAATTGGATGCGATCTTGGCTGATATGTCGCTTGTCCCGAATATGGTTGAGGAAACCGTTCGTCACTTGTCCCCCTCCCACAACATGTGGCGTATCGTAAAGGAAGATACTGTCCTGGGCGGCGTTGAACTGAAGGCCGGAGAGCCAATGCTCATTCGTTACGGATCAGCAAACCGGGATGAAGCAAAATTCGAAGGCGGCTGTAAATATGATATCGGGCGCGAGAACGCGAAGGATCACATCGCTTTTGGAGCAGGGGTCCATACCTGTCTCGGGATGACTCTCGCGCGCCTTGAGATGACGACGGCACTACCGATTGTGCTCACGCGTTTGAAAAACCTGCGCTTTGCGGACCCCGAAGCACCGTTTCGCTTCGCCGCCAGCCATATATTACGAGGGATGGAGTCTCTCGATCTGGTCTTTGATCCCGCTTAGCGCATCGACCAGAAGCACATGACCATAACGCCAACAATTATCACAGGCTTCGTCAACGACGAAGATCCGGTTTTCGGATCATAGGAGGAATCGTGGTAGAAACACTGACGGGAACAAACCGGTCCAATGGGCTCAATTACGACGAACTACTGGACATGGACACACATGATGTCCCTTCGAAATTGCGGGAGAATTCGCCCATCGAGCCCGGTCCAACGATCGTCAATCCAAGCATCTATTATTCACGGGACTTTTTTGATCTCGAGGTTGAGCGGCTTTGGAAAAGGGTCTGGCAACTGGCCTGCCATGAAGATGACATACCAAATGTCGGTGACAGCCTTGTCTATGACATTGCCAGCCTGTCCTACATCATCGTTCGCACGAGTAAGGATGAAATTCGGGCCTTCCCCAATGCGTGCCTTCATCGCGGACGGGCACTTGTTACAGAGGACACTCCAGGCATGATCGAGTTTCGTTGCCCTTTCCACGGCTGGGCATGGCAACTCGACGGCAAGCTGAAGGAAGTGCCCTGTCAATGGGATTTCCCATCGGTCAGCGCACAGACGCACAGTCTTCCGCCGGTTCAGGTTGATCTCTGGGGCGGCTTCGTTTTCATCAATCCGGACGAAAATGCTAGGCCGCTGAAAGAGTTTCTGGGAGACATCAACCGGCATTTTCAGCCTATCCCTTTTGAACGGCGCTACAAATCGGTCCATGTTGCAAAAAAATTGAGGTGCAACTGGAAAGCCGCGCAAGAGGCGTTCATGGAAGCCTATCATGTTGTGGCAACCCACCCGACGTTGCTGCCGGTAATGGGCGATGCCAACAGCAAATATGATGTGTTTGGAAACATGTCGCGTGCCATTTCCCCAAACGGGCTGCTCAGCCCCCACGTCAATCCGGCGATGGTGGCCGACAAAGTTGAAGGCGCAACGGCCTACACCAAAATACGCCACGCCCTTTCCGGCAATATCTATGAACGCCTCAATCTGGGCCGGGTAAAGGTCACGGCAAGAAATGGAAAGATCGGTATATTTGATGAAGCGGCGCGCCATCTGGAGGGCGAGCTGGATCACGCCGACATCCAGATGTGCAATTGGGTCGGTGGTCCATTGGTTGAAGGGATGGAGAACGAACCAGATGCAACGACTGTCGGTCCGGTTCCCGATCGCCGCAAAGCTGAAGCAGACACCCAGCGTGCCTTTTGGCGCGACAAGCTGGGGACAGAAGTCGATCAAGTAAGTGACGCCGAATTTGTCGACACGATCTACTACAACGTATTTCCGAATATCAGCCCTTGGGGGTGTTTTAATCCGATTTTCTATCGCTTTCGCCCCAATGGCGACAACCCTGAAGAATGCATTCATGAAATCATGCTGATGATGCCGGTACCGAAAGGTGAGGAGCGGCCTGCGCCAGCAAAAATCCACTGGTTGGATTTCGATGACGATTATGTCGATGCGCCCGAACTCGGCATGCTTGCCAAGGTGTTCAACCAGGACGTTGTCAATTTGCCCCATGTCCAAAAAGGAATGAAATCGATCAAATCTCAACAAATTGTCTTTGCAAACTATGGCGAGACAAAAATTCGCCATTTCCACAAGCTGCTTGAGGAATGGTTGAAGCCAGTTCTCCGGTGAAAGGGGAGCCAGCCGGACAAACAGAATCCTGACGGGCCTGACGGATGGTCGATACCAGCGTTGCAGATTCCAATCTTTCCCGGACACTCGACAATCCTGCACCCCGGTGCCACTCTCCAGGCATGCGTGAAAAAGAGCTCAGGCTGGCACTGGTCTGCTATGGGGGCATCAGCCTCGCCATCTATATGCACGGCGTGACCAAGGAAATTTGGCATCTGGTGCGCGCGAGCCGTGCGTTCCACAGCGGATTGACGCCAGCGACCAAAGTCGAAGCGGTGTATGTCAAGCTCTTCAAACTGGTGGAAACCAGCGGCCACATGAAGCTGCGTGTCCTTGCCGATATCATCGCGGGCGCGAGTGCCGGTGGAATCAACGGCGTCTTTCTTGCACAGGCAATTGCAACGGGGCAGTCGCTCGATCCACTGACCGATATGTGGCTTGAGAATGCGGATGTGGATCGCTTGCTTGACCCGGATGCGCGCCCGATTTCCTCCTTCTCCAAATTCTGGGCGACACCCATCGCTTGGCTTGCAACCGGACGGCGGGGCGGCACTGTCGAGCGCACGGTTTCGGCGGAAGCGCGTGATGAAGTGCGTGGCAAACTCTCCCGCTTTGTGCGCGCCCGTTGGTTCGAGCCACCGTTCGGCGGTGCTGGTTTCACAAACATGTTGCTCGATGCGTTCGAGGCGATGGAAAGGACGCCGCAGGAAAAACGCCTGCTTCCGGCCGCCCAACCGCTTGACCT
This sequence comes from Sphingomonadales bacterium, assembly GCA_031362505.1. Taxonomy (GTDB): domain Bacteria; phylum Pseudomonadota; class Alphaproteobacteria; order Sphingomonadales; family Sphingomonadaceae; genus Aquisediminimonas. The sequence continues at coordinate 2,134 of JANLST010000193.1, read as the reverse complement.
GTTCATCACGGTAACCGATTTCGCCGGTCATCCCGAAATGCTCAGGCTGCACAGCCCTTCTCATGTAATCGAAACCGAGCACCGACTGACCCTGTCCTTCTCGGACAATGCGGCGCGTGGGACCCATTTCGGAGATATCGCCGCCCTGACTTTCGCCGCCCGGGCAACCGCGAGTTTTCCAGGCGCATTTCCGCCATTCAACGTGACCGAAATGGACAACGTGCTTGCCGAACGCGGGAGGACGTGGCCAGACCGTGAGGCATTCCTCGCCCGATCATTGCCGGGTCAGGCCAACGAGGCTGAAACAACAGTCCTGATAGACGGATCGGTCCTCGTCAATGCGCCATTCCAGCCCGCAATGGAGGCCTTGCGCGATCGGCCCGCCCGCCGCGAGGTGGATCGGCGGTTCGTCTATATCGACCCAAAGCCCGGCATGCGTTCGGTACGCCTCACCAAGAAGGGCGACGCCGAATTGCCGGGCTTTTTCGCCACAATCTTCGGCGCAATGTCTGATATTCCGCGCGAGCAGCCCATCCGGGACAGCCTTGAAGCAATCGAAGCGCGGTCATCGCGGATCCGCCGGATGCAACGGATCGTCGACTCGATACGTCCGGATGTGGAGGCGGCAATCGAGGCCATGTTTGGCCGCACCTTTTTCCTCGATCATCCTACACCGGCGCGCTTGCGAAACTGGCGCAACAAGGCCCAGGAGCGTGCAGCGCGAGATTCCGGTTATGCCTTTGCCGCCTACGGCCATGCCAAGCTTTCCAATGTCGTCGAGGACATTGCGTCGCTGGCCGCACGGCAGGATCCCGATCTTCGCGGCCCCGGATTTGAAACCTTGCGGCAGGCGCTCTGGGATGAAATCCGCGCACGCGGCGTCGACCAGATTTCGGATGGGCTTGGCAAGGGGGCGAGTCCTGCAGCGATCAAGTTTTTCCGGGCACACGACCTGCGATTCAGGATCAGGCGGTTGCGCTTTGTACTGCGTGCGATTGACGGCCTTCAAGTCCAGGGCCTCGTCGGTGGCGACGATGTCGAGCCTCTGCGCGACGTGATTTTCAAGCTGCTTTCGCGCTATCTCGACCGCGAAGGGATCGGCTTTTATGCGCCGCTCGATCATGAAAACCCCTCTAAAATGCTCGACGAGTTGGAAGCGCAGCGTGGCCTGACGAACCTTGACCTCCAGATTGATGCAGAACTTGCAGACGCCTTTGGCACCTGTCCAAAATCATACCGCCGTACGATTCTCTATGCCTATCTTGGCTTTCCATTCTACGACCTCACGACCCTGCCCATGCTCCAAGGCGAAGGGTTGGACGAATTCGATCCGATTAAGGTCGATCGCATCTCTCCCGACGATGCAACCGCCATTCGTAGCGGCGTTTCGGCAACACTGAAAGGCATCCAGCTCAACAGCTTTGGGGCATTTTTCAGCCGTTCATACCGGGAGAATGATTATCTTTGGGGTCGACTTCATGGCGCCGACCGGCTGTTTGACATTGTCATATCGAGTGCCGGCCTTGATCCTGGCGCAACCGAAGCGCTCAAACGGGAGTTGCTCTATGCGGTTCTCGCCGAAGAACGTCATCGTCTCCTCAATATTCAAGACTTGTTCGAAACCTTGCAACGCGAGATTGCAGATGGCCCGGTTGCAGCCTAGATCATTGAGACGGGTCAACGACAGAATGGACGGGTAATGCAATTCCTGAAGACATTGTTTTGGGTACTGATCGCTGTTGGCGCGATGCTCTTTGCCTTCAACAACTGGAACATTGTTACGGTCAATCTCTGGGATGGATTGCAACTCGATACGCGCTTGCCCATTCTGCTCTTTGGGGCCTTTCTCATTGGCTTGCTTCCAGCCTTGCTGCTTCACCGCGCAACACGATGGAGCCTGAAACGAAAGCTCTCCACGATGGAGCGCGCCCTTGCAGACGTAACGTCTTCTGCTCCTGAAGAAAGACCTTCGGGCGCCCTGCCGCCTGCAGCTGCGCCGATCGCGGTTCCGCCGGGGGTTTCATGACATCGCCGATCTTCGTTGCACTCGACACGCCTGATCTTGAGCGCGCCAAGGCCATTGCAAACAGTGTGAAAGGCCATGTCGGCGGGATCAAGCTGGGGCTCGAATTCT
>JANLST010000186.1:0-1732 GCA_031362505.1 Sphingomonadales bacterium | reverse complement strand
GGACCGTTGACGCTCATGCCTGGCAACCAGATTTCATCGCCGGCAACGGGAATGCGCCCGAAGCTCGGGCGAAAACCAAGCACATTGTTCCACGCGGCGGGATTACGCAGGCTGCCACCAAAATCGCTGCCATCGGCCAGTGGAAGCATCCGGAGTGCCAGCGCTACTGCGGCGCCACCGCTGCTGCCCCCTGCCGAACGTGTTCTGTCATAGGGGTTGAGCGTCGTGCCATAGACGGTGTTGTAAGTGTGCGAACCAAGGCCGAATTCGGGAGTATTGGTCTTGCCTATGATGATTGCGCCAGCACGGCGCAGTCGCCCCACCATGATGCTGTCGGCGGTCGGCACGAAACCACGGAAGATAGGCGACCCGCTCGTAGAGACAATGCCCTTTACCGGCTGCAGGTCTTTGACGGCGTGCGGGAAGCCATGCATCGGCCCCATCCATTCGCCGCGCTGCGCCTGTGCATCCCGCTCATTTGCCTGTGCGAGCAGATCCTTTCGGGCTTGCAACGCAACAATGGCATTTACAGCCGGATTGTGCCGTTCGATATGGTCGAGATAGGCCGTCATGACTTCTGCGCAGGAGACGCGCCTGGCACGAATTGCGTTTGCGAGCCCGGTCGCATCAAGCATGACGAGATCGTTCGGTAGCGGTGCTTTTGCGGCAGTGCGAGCGCCCAAACCTGCACTGACCGCAAGCGCCGCAGCGCCTGTACCGAGTGCGATCAGCGAACGTCGCGTCATGGTCGGATCGGCTGGCACATCCTTCTTCATTCAGCTTCCCTCGCAATCACTTCCCAAAACCATAAACGTCCTGATGGTAACGCCCCGCATCGATCAGGCATTCAAGCCATTGCGATGCTGCTTCACGAGGACTGCCGGTCTTGGCTTCATGGATGTCAATCAGCGCTTCACGGACGGCTGGAGCCATGTATCGACCGTCGCCGCAGACAAAGACCTGTCCGTTGCCTTCGAGAAACGGCCAAAGCGCGTCACCGGACGCGGCCAGTGCATGTTGAACATAGGCATGTGGAAAGCTCTCGACCGCTGAGTGGGCGAGGTGGAGGGTGACCAGACCGCTCGCGACCCAGTCTTCCATTTCCGCGCGGCATAGCCAGTCATGGTCGGGATGTTTGGAGCCGAAGAAAAGATGGATCGGACCAACCGGAACACCTTTCCCCCTTTGTGCGGCACGCTCTTGCAGGAAGCCGCGAAACGGCGCGAAGCCGGTGCCTGGCCCGACAAGGACCAGCGGCACCGAGGCATCGACCGGCGGTGCAAAGGGCGGATTGGGCGCACGGACATAGCCGAACACGGTATCGCCCGGAGCAAGATCGCGCATGTGGGAGGAGGCAAAGCCCTGATGCTCGCCAATGCCCGACCAGGCGGGGGCCTTCATTGTGCCGACGATCAGGTCCACCGTGTCCGGCGAAACCAGAGGCGAGGAGGCGATCGAATAAAAGCGCGGGGAAATCGCCGATGACAGTTCGACAAATTGTTCGAGGTCCATCTCGATCGCGGGGAATTTGAGGAGCAACCCGAGCAAGGAAAGCCGCGTCTCGGCCACCTCGGCCTGCCAGCCATCGCCATTCAGCCGTTCAAGATCGGCCTTTGTATGCGGGCAGCGGGTTGCAGCAAGGGCGGCTTCGAGCGCGCGTCTCGGCAGTGGATCCTGGATTTCGACAAAATCGGTCAGCAATTGCCTGACTGTCACGGTGCGCCCGAGCGGC
>JANLST010000151.1:0-2599 GCA_031362505.1 Sphingomonadales bacterium | reverse complement strand
TGCCGGACTGGCGGGGCTGTTTGCGCTTATCATTGCCGTCTCGGTCGCCTGGTCCACGCTGCCGTCCTACGAAGAGCTGAAACAATCGCCCAACGGACAGATGATCCGGGTGCACGCGGCCGATGGCACTGTCATTATTTCATTGGGGCCCAGCTTCGGCGCATGGCTTCCCTATCCCGCAATTCCGCGCGTTATGACTGACGCCATGGTGTCGGTCGAGGATCGACGGTTCCGCATTCACCCCGGCGTCGATCCGCTCGGCATTGCCCGATCCTTCCTTGTCCGCTTTCAGAAAGGGCGGTTCACGCAAGGCGGGTCGACTATCACCCAACAGCTTGCCCGGAATGTCTTCCTGACCAACGACAAGACCTGGACGCGCAAATTTCGCGAAATCGTTCTGGCGCTCGCGCTCGAACGAAAATATTCGAAGGATCAGGTCCTCGAGCTTTACCTCAACCGCGTTTACTTCGGCGGTGGCGCCTATGGAATCGACGCCGCCTCGCGCAAATTCTTTGGTCACCCGGCCACCGAGCTAAGTCTGGCCGAGGCCGCGATCATTGCCGGACTCGTGAAAGCGCCATCGAACTATTCGCCGACGGCCGATGCAAAGGCCGCCATTGGCCGCGCGGGAGTCGTGTTGGCCGCAATGGAGTCAATTGGGGTCATCACACCATCCGAAGCGCGCGCCGCCGACCTCGCCAATGTCAAACTTGCACCCGAACAAAACAGTACATCCGTTCGCTATTTTACAGATTGGGCGCTGCCACAACTCGACACGATGATCGAAGAGACGGACGCCCCGATCGATGTATGGACGACAATAGACATCAAGATGCAACGCGCCGCCGTGGACGCCATCCGCGCCAACGCGCCAGCCGGTACGCAAGGAGCACTTGTGGCGATTGATCGTGACGGCGCTGTCCGGGCGATGGTGGGCGGCACCGATTATGTGACGTCGATCTATAACCGGGCAACCCAGGCCGTCCGCCAGCCGGGTTCGGCGTTCAAACTGTTCGTTTATCTCGCAGCGCTTGAAGCCGGTTTCACGGCAGAATCGAGCGTGGTCGATGAGCCTGTCGAGATCAATGGATGGAAGCCGCGCAATTCAAGCGGGCGTTTTACCGGTGAGATGAACCTGCGCACGGCCTTTGCCTATTCGGTCAACACGATTGCGGCAAAGATCGGGGCGGAAGTGGGCACGTCGGCAATCGCCGGAATGGCTCAACGGTTCGGTATCACAACACCGGTCAACACCCATCCATCAATGGTCCTGGGCACATCGGATGTTCGACTGATCGACATGACACGCGCCTATGCTTCGGTCGCATCAAAGGGCATCTCGATTGTTCACTATGGTATCGTCAAGGTGACGACTGACAAGGGAGAGTTGCTGTACCAGCATGAGGCAGATCTGTCCCGTGTCCTCATCCCGCCACAGGTCGCGGCAGGGATGACAGACCTTCTTCAGACTGCAGTCAGTGTCGGCACCGGCAAGGCGGCACAGATCGGGCGGCCTGTGGCCGGGAAAACCGGAACAACATCTTCAAACAAGGATGGCTGGTTCATGGGGTTTTCGAGCGGGCTGACGACCGGCGTCTGGATGGGTCGTGACGATGCCCGCACGGTCCGGGGGCTTCAGGGCGGAACCGCGCCGGCGCGGGCTTTTTCTGCCTTCATGCGAGTCGCAATTGCAGACAGAGCGGTTGAACCGTTCGAGACAGATGTGACTCTTCCCGAATGGCAACTCGAGCCGGACGCGGAGGCCTATTTTGGCACTCCTGACAATGGCGTTTTTGTCGATGCGGACGGAAATCCGATCGGCGAGCACCCGAACACGGCCGAAGACCTGGTTTCCAACCCCGGGCGGCCTGACGAAAGCGGCGATCCGCCGTCAGAACTCCTGCCTCAGGCGGCGCGACCGAACCAGTGAAGCTCGGCGCCATGCATCCTCAACCAGCGTCGGGCCGGAGCAGGGTCTTCACCGTGTAGTGCGGTGACAAGCGCGTGAAATTCTCGCCCGTGATTCATATGGACGCGGTGTGCAACCTCATGCGCAACAGTCGCCCGCCGGACATTGCAGGGCGCCAGAATCAGGCGCCAACTATAGCGAAGATCGCCCGAGGCCGCACAACTGCCCCAACGTGACACTGGATCTCCTACGGACACGCGGCCAAGCGTAACGCCAATTTGCGCGGCACAGGCACGACTTTCTTCCTCGAGCAGCGCGCGCGCTTCGGCCTTGATCCAACGAAGCACGCGCGAGTCGAGCGAAGCACCCGGCCCACCGACGCGCAGGCTTGTCCCGACGCAATGGGGTTTGCGCGGATACCTCTCGTCCCATTCAAGCGTCAGCGTGGTGCCGGCAAGAGCTATGCGCATGCCTGGCTGAATCGGCTGGGGCAAAGGGAATGCAGCCAGTTGCGCTTCGATCCAGCCTCGTTTGGTTTCGACCCAACGGTATGCCTCTACCAGCCCCGCGCGCCTGGGAACCGTAAGGCGCACGCATGCGTCTCGCGGACTGACCACCAGTCTCATCTGACGCGCGCGCGCTGACCTTACCAGGGTCAACGGGCGTACGTGGACCCCTCCCGAAAAGACC
>JANLST010000149.1:0-15870 GCA_031362505.1 Sphingomonadales bacterium | reverse complement strand
TTGGTGCGACCGGGTTTGGGTTTGAGCCTGCTCGCAAGGAGCGATTGGCGTAACTTGCTGGTCTAACGATCGCGCCCGCAGCCATCTTGCAAGAATCCCGCGCCATTTTCGGACATCCACCGAATGGCGCGTCCAAAGCATCATAGCTAGTCAAAATGCTACTTGTGAGCGAGCCAGATGCCCATACAGACTAACGCATTACTCAACCATCGACAGGAGCTTGGTCATTTCTATCCAGAACCGCAGGGTGTTCATCAAGCAGCGCCCCAATGGGATGCCGGTAATCGACGATTTCGGCATTGAAAATGTCATCATCGACAGCGTTCCGGCTGGCTTCGCTGTTGCAAAGGTCGATACACTTTCCATCGATGCGTGGATCCGAACAACCCTGAGCGATGCAGGAATGCATGAAACCGCTCCCCTCGGAGCGACTATACCAGCGCTCGGCGTGGGCCAGATTGTCGAAAGCAACGCTGAAACGCTTGCGGTTGGCGATTGGGTTTTTGGGCTGATGTCAGCGCAAACACACGCGCTGCTGCCTGAAGCCGCGCTCCGCAAGCTCGACCTTCAGGATGGCATAAAGCCGAGCGACTTTGCGGGACCTTTGGGCCTCACAGCTGGGCTGACCGCGTGGGTGGGATTGATCCGCATCGCAGAGGTCCAACACGGCGATGTCGTTGTCGTTTCCGGCGCGGCTGGCGCTGTCGGGTCGGTGGTGGTGCAATTGGCCAAGGCGCGCGGAGCGTTTGTCATTGGTATTGCGGGCGGCCCGGACAAATGTCGCTATCTTACCGAAAAACTCGGAGCCGATGCTGCGATTGACTATAAGAGTGGCGATCTTGCACAACAATTGGCGAAAGCAGCCCCGAACGGGGTCAATGTTTTCTTTGACAATGTTGGCGGCGAAATCCTCGATATCGTGCTCGATAATCTGGCTCCTGCAGGAGCCCGGGTGGCGATTTGCGGGGCGATCTCACAATATCAGCATCTCGATGATGTCCGTGGGCCAAAACTGTATCTGCGACTGGCGGAACGCAACGCCATGATGAAGGGCTTTGTCGTCAGCCATTATGAGTCGGACCATCCTGCCGCGGTAAAGGAAATTTTAGAGCTGATGCGAACAGGCAAAATGACGCTGCCAGAGCATGTTGTCGAAGGCATTGATCGCTTTCCAGAGGCTTTGTTCATGCTGTTCAATGGCGGGCACCTCGGCAATCTGGTCGTCCGCCCCTGATTAATGCCGCGCAAAGCCGTCGGTTGGGAAAGAGTGACAATGCTGGACACCATCATCAAAGCCGGAAAGATCATTGATGGCTTGGGCGGCGCTGCCTTCTTTGCCGATATCGGCATTAAAGATGGCCATATTGCCGAGATCAGCCCGGCAATTGCTTCAGCCGCGCTTGAGACATTGAACGCAGACGGTGCCATCGTTACGCCAGGCTTTGTCGATGTTCATACCCATTATGACGGTCAGGTGTGTTGGGATGACCAGCTGGATCCATCTGCCAGCCACGGTGTCACCACTGTCGTGATGGGCAATTGCGGCGTTGGCTTTGCCCCGGCCCCGCCCGGGGGCGAGCGGGACCTGATCGAGGTGATGGAGGGCGTCGAGGACATCCCCGGCACCGCGCTTTACGAAGGCATCCCTTGGGGCGCGTGGGAGAGTTTTCCCGAATATATGGATTATCTTTCCACACGGACATACGCCCTCGATATCAGTGCCCAGATCCCTCATGCAGCATTGCGTAACTATGTGATGGGTGAGCGCGGGCGGGCAAATGAGCCCGCAACGCCGGATGACATGGCCCGGATGGCCCGGCTGGTTGAAGAGGCGCTGACGGCAGGCGCCATCGGCTTTTCGAGTTCGCGGACAATAGGCCATCGCACGATTGGCGGGGCACCCATTCCCGGCACCTTTGCGGCTGAAGAGGAAGTCATGATGCTCGCCGAAGCGATGGCGCGGGCTGGCTGTGGGGTGTTCGAACTCATCCCTGCAGGAACGGTTGGCGAGCTGAAGATACTGGGCGGCGAACAGCATACCCTGCACGAAGAAATCGACCTGATTGATCGGATCGCCCGCACCAGCAAACGCCCGGTGACTTTCACATTGGTGCAGCATGACGAAGATCCCCGGATGTGGCGCGATGTGCTGGACAAGGTTGAAGTGGCCAATGCGGCACATTCGCAACTCTACCCCCAAGTCGCGTCACGACCGATCGGGCTCGTCACCAATATCGAAACCTATCACCTGTTCGAACGGCGCCCGACCTATATGGAGATTGCCGGGCTGCCGCTGGCACAAAGGCTCGCGGAAATGCACAAGCCAGAGGTGCGGGCCGCCATTCTGTCGGAACCCGATATTCGCACCGGCCGGAAAGGCATGACGGCTAATGCCTATCAGTTGTTCCAGGGCAAGGCGCAACGCATGTTCGCGCTTGATCACCCGATCGACTATGAACCAACGGCGGACAAGAGCTTTGCCGAACGCGCAAAAGCTGCCGGCCAGAGCGACGAGGAATTTCTTTATGATTTCCTCATCGGCAATGAGGGGCGGAATTTTGCCATCGCGCTCGGCTCCAACTTTCATGATCGCAATTTCAACGTATTGCGCGAAATGCTGACCCATCCCGATACAATTACGGGGTTGAGCGATGCGGGCGCGCATGTGAACCTGATCTTCGACGGTGTCGCCCCCACCTATCAGATGATCCATTGGTCAAGGGACCGCACCCGTGGCGAGACCATTCCGCTTGAATATCTTGTCGCCAAACAGACCAAGCGCAATGCCGATCTTTACGGGATGACCGATCGTGGCTCGATCGAAGTCGGCAAACGCGCGGATATCAATGTGATCGATTTCGACCGGTTGTCGCTCGGTTCGCTTGAGGTTCGTCGCGATCTTCCGGCGGGCGGCTCACGTATCCTGCAACCGGCGTCCGGCTATCTGGCAACCTATGTCAACGGCGTGCAGACCCGCAAGAATGACAAGGATACGGGCGCAAGGCCGGGCCGCCTTGTGCGCAGCTGAAAAGGCCGATGATTGCGGACGATCATGATATCCTTGGGGGACCGGTAGAACCGTCGATATCAGACGCAGCAATCCCCGCCAGCAGGGCTGGCAGGGATGCTGACGGGGGACGCAGGGGCTCTTTGGGGAGGAAAACCAGATCGGTCGGTTTCGGGGTTTTGTTTCCTGTTCGCGGCTATGCCACCAAGGTCACCAGGGGCGATACGACAAGAGCCAGGGACGCACTTGCCAATGTGGCCAGGAGTGCAGCGATAAAGGCGGCTGGGTGGAACGTGGTCATTTCAAATCTCCAAACTTGAGGTTTCAATCCGGGCGGTGGACTATTCCTCCGTCTTGATCCCTAGATACACTCGACCCGGACCGAGGTGTTAACACTAGTCTTGCAAACTCGTTATGCAAAAACGCATAACCCCAATATCATTCGGAGAATCGGCGATGTTGGACTGGAACGACCTGCGTTACTTTCTGGCGGTTGCTCGAACGGGCAGCACGCTTGCGGCTTCAAAGCAACTCAAGGTCAGTCAGGCAACGGTGTCCCGCCGCGTGACGGTGCTTGAGGATGTGATCGGCGTAAAACTGTTTGTCCGCAAACCCTCTGGGTACAGCCTGACACCGCGCGGCGAGTCCGTCCTGCCAGCGGCTGAATCGGTTGAGGCAGCCATTCTGTCCTTCTCGGACAGCATTGCCGCTGAGGCTCGCCGTCTGGCGGGGACTGTGCGCCTGACGACGGTTGAATCCGCTGCCAACGCTTGGGTTATTCCGGCTTTGGGCCTGCTTCGCGCGCGCTATCCTGACCTGAGGGTGGAGATCATAACTTCGGACCAGAATCTGGACCTTTTGCGTGGCGAAGCGGATATGGCCCTCCGGTTCGGAAAAAAGCCGATTGAAGAGTCGTTGATTGTTCGCCACCTGACCGACATGCAGGAAACCTTCTATGCCAATGAGGAATTGGTTGCGAGACTGGGCATGCCGACAAACCTCGCCGAGATGTCCCGTTTCCCGCTCATAGCGTCCGTGGATCGCGATGGACTCATAAGCCGGTGGTTGACCGAGCATTTGCCTGACGCTCAAATCGCGCATCGGGCAAACACGCTTTCGAGCATCATAGCCAGCGTCCGATCAGGGATCGGAGCCTCAATCCTGCCTTGCCTGATGGGGGATGACACACGCGGTCTCGTAAGGCTCTTGCCACCAATCGCCGAGCTTACGACACCGGGCTGGATGGTCACGACCGACAGTGCCCGTCGACAGCCCCATATCCGCGCCGTTATCGATTTTGTCGTCGAGCAGATTCAGCTGTGGCTGATCCGTCGCCCCGCCCATTTGTCGGTGGTTCGGGCGGCATAGGTGGAGGCGATTTCCAGTTTTCGAGAGATGCCCGAGCGCAAACGGCGTGGCTAAGCTGCCCGACACCGGGCCGAACCCCCTACATTTCTCCCCGGGCCCGTCTCAGCGCAAACCATTTTCCGACATTCGCGTTATGTTGCTCGAGCGTATCGGCGAACACGTGGCCCCCGGTACCATCCGCTACGAAGTAAAGCGCGCGGGTGGGTGCAGGATTGAGGACAGCTTCGATTGACGCCTTGCCTGGATTGGCGATCGGCCCGATTGGCAAACCGGTCTTGGCGTAGGTGTTGTAGCCATTGTCTGCCGCGAGTTCCGATTTGAGGATGCGCCGTCCCAACGGCCGGCCCTGCGTCACCGGATAGATCACTGTCGGGTCGGCCTGGAGTTTCATGCCCAACCGCACGCGGTTCGAATAGACGCCCGCAACGATCCGCCGCTCACTCGCCTTGGCGGTTTCCTTTTCGACAATCGCTGCGAGAATAACAGCCTCGAACGGGTTGCGCGCCACCGTGGTCGGCTTGCGATCGGCCCTAGCCGCGGCCAGCGTTCTGGCCATGGCAATCTGCATGCGTTTCAGCACAGCGCTGCGCGCTTCCCCGCGCGTGTACGAATAGGAATCGGGCAGGATCGAGCCCTCGGCGGGCACAGCCACTGCACCTGTCAGAAATTGCGCAGCCATCAGCCGATCATGCACCAGAACACTGGGCATCCCTTCGGGAACGAGAACGAAGCGCTGCTTGGTCCGGCCCGACTGGAGCAAGGCGAGCACATCGCCATTGTCCATGCCCTTCTGGATTTCATATTCACCTGGCTTGATCGGCACCGACGAGCCAAAGATCTTCGCGTAACGCAGGAACGACGATGCGGAGTCGATCGCCTCTTCCTTTTCCAACACTTGCGCCGCCGCCCTGAGGCTTGATCCGGGCGGCACCACGACTGTGACATCCCGATCCGCCCCACCGGAACAGGCAGTGAGCACCAGCGCGGCCAGCAGGGCCAGCCATTGGCGCATCAAAGTGCCCGCATCACCAAGCTCGCATTGGTTCCGCCGAAACCGAAACTGTTGTTGAGAACGGCCTTTACCGAACGCTTCTTCGCCACGTGCGGGACAAGGTCCACGCCGATGCAGCTCTCGCTTGGATTATCGAGGTTGAGCGTCGGCGGAACGATCTGGTCACGCATCGCGAGAATGCAGAAAATGCTCTCGACTGCACCCGCCCCCCCCAGAAGATGGCCAATCGCTGACTTGGTCGAAGACATCGACATGGTTTTGAGGTGATCACCAAACAGGCGCCGCACGGCCCCCAGTTCGAGTTCGTCACCCATTGGCGTCGAGGTCCCGTGCGCGTTGATATAATCAATCTCGGACAGTGCGAGGCCGGACTTTCTCACGGCCATCTCCATTGAGCGAAATGCCCCTGATCCTTCCGGATGCGGAGCGGTCACGTGATAGGCATCGCCCGACAGTCCATAGCCAATGACCTCGGCATAGATTTTTGCGCCTCGCGCCTTTGCCCGCTCATATTCCTCAAGAACGACGACACCCGCACCTTCGCCCATCACGAAGCCGTCGCGCGCCTGATCATAAGGGCGCGAAGCCTTTTCGGGCGCGTCATTAAAGGCGGTTGATAGCGCACGCGCCTGCGCAAATCCCGCAATGCCTATGGGGCAGATGGTCGCTTCGGCACCGCCAGCAAGCATCACATCAGCATCGTCCATCGCAATCATCCGCGCGGCATCGCCGATCGAGTGGGCTCCGGTCGAACAGGCCGTCACAACCGCGTGGTTGGGACCCATCAAGCCATATTTGATGCTGACCTGCCCCGAGATAAGATTGATCAGGCGGCCGTGCACAAAATGGGGCGAAACACGTCCCGGTCCCTTTTCTGCAAGAACAAGTGATTCCTTTTCAATCCCGGGCAACCCACCGATTCCCGAGCCGATCGAGCAGCCTGCGCGGAATCGCTCAGCCTCGGTCATTTCAAGAAGGCCTGCATCCTCGATCGCCTGACCGGCGGCATCGATACCGTAGATGATAAATGGATCAACCTGCCGCTGCACCTTGTGATCGACGCGTTTATCCGGATCAAAGCCCCAGGGATGATCCTTTGGTTTCACTTCGCATGCGATCAGGCATTTCTGGTCCGACGCATCGAAATGGGTGATGCGGCCTGCGCCGGATTTGCCTGCGATGAGGTTGGCCCATGTTGTTTCAACATCGCTTCCCAACGGTGTGACCAGCCCCAATCCAGTGACGACAACTCGACGCATTGCATTTCCTTCAAATGAAAACGGCCCCCCGTTAACTCAACGGAGAGCCGTTTTACGAAATCACCGGCTCCCGCATCGGGCTCCGAGGGGCCCCAATCAGCCCTTGTTCGCGTCAATATAAGCAATCGCATCGTTGACCGTTGCGATCTTCTCGGCAGCATCATCCGGAATCTCGACGCCGAATTCCTCTTCGAACGCCATGACGAGTTCGACAATATCAAGGCTGTCTGCGCCAAGATCGTCGATAAAGCTGGCTTCCTCGGTTACTTTCTCGGCTTCGACACCGAGATGTTCGACAACGATTTTCTTAACGCGATCAGCTGTCTCGCTCATGGATGGTCCTTCTCGTTCATGTGTGAGCAATATTTGCACTCGCCCTAAAGCGGGTGCGGCAGACTGGCAAGCCCCCCGATTACGACAGCACGTCGAAGGTCTGTCGACCGGAGCGTTTCAGAGCATCGCCATACCGCCATTCACATGAATTGTCTGTCCGGTTACATAAGCGGCTTCGCGTGAAGAAAGATAGGCGACAGCAGCCCCGATATCCTGCCCGTCGCCCAACCTTCCTGCGGGAATCCTGGCGGTGAGCGCTTCTTTTTGCGCGTCGGGCAATCCATCGGTCATTGGCGACGTGATGAACCCCGGCGCAACACAATTCACGGTGATATTCCGGCTCGCCAGTTCCTGAGCCAACGCCTTCGACATCGCGGTGAGCCCGCCCTTGGACGCGGCATAGTTGGCTTGGCCAGGATTGCCGGTGGCGCCGACAACGCTCGTGATCGTGATCACCCGGCCGAAACGCGCCCTCATCATTGGCTTGCAAGCCGCGCGGATCAGGCGGAACGCGGCTTCGAGATTGACACGGATCACCGTGTCCCATTCTTCATCCTTCATCCGCATCGCAAGGTTGTCGCGAGTCAAACCGGCATTGTTGACGAGAATATCGAGTTGCCCGAGCGCCTCGACCGCGCGTGGAACAAGCCCGTCGACAGCCGTCCCGTCCGCCAGATCGCACGGTAGGATCACGCAATTGCCGCCAATTTCTGCAGCGACGGCCTCAAGCGCTTCCACGCGGGTTCCCGAGAGCGCGACTCGCGCACCCTGCCCGGCCAACGCCTTGGCAATTGCGGAACCGATCCCGCCCGAAGCGCCAGTCACAAGCGCAGTCATGCCTGTCAGATCGAACATTCTAAAGATCCTTCACCAAAGCGTCGATATCGTCCATCGTGATAACACTGGTCGCCGTCGCATCGGGGGCGGAGCGTTTGACCATCGGGCCGAGCACCTTGCCGCCGAATTCGACGAAGTGGTGAACACCGCCATCGAACATCGCGATCACGCTCTCACGCCAACGGACGCGACCTGTGACCTGTTCCACCAGCAGTTTCTTGATCGTTTCGGAATCGGCGACTGGTGCTGCCGTCACATTGGCATAGACGGGCACCAACGGCGCCTGCAGCGCAGCTCCAGCCAGGGCTTCTGCCATTGCGTCGGCTGCCGGCTGCATCAACGGGCAATGGAACGGTGCCGAAACGGGCAGGAGGATGCCGCGCTTTATTCCATGATCCTTGACCAGTTCGATCGCCCTCTCGATCGCTCCCCTATGTCCCGAAATCACGACCTGCGACGGATCATTGTCATTGGCGACGGTGCAAACCTCGCCCTGCGCGGCAGCATCGGCCAATGCTTGCGCCTTTTCAATGTCGGCACCCAGCAGCGCCGCCATTGCGCCAACCCCCACCGGGACTGCAGCCTGCATCGCCTGACCACGTAATTTCAATAGCTTGGCCGTCATTTTTACCGTCAATGCTCCGCTTGCGCACAACGCCGAATATTCGCCCAGACTGTGCCCCGCGACAAAATTCGCCTTATCCGGCAGGCGGATCCCGCCTTCCTTCTCCAGCACACGCAACGTGGCAATCGCATTGGCCATGATCGCCGGTTGGGCATTTTCGGTCAGCGTCAGTTGATCCTCCGGCCCTTCGGTCATGATCCGAAAGAGGTTCTGGCCCAGCGCCTCATCAACTTCCTGAAACACTTCACGCGCGGCCGGGCTGGCATCGGAAATCGCCTTTCCCATACCCACAGACTGACTGCCTTGCCCCGGAAAAATAAATGCGCGCATCATGGCTCTCCAATCGTTTTCGGCTTCGGACTAGAAACCAGAGCGGTTTCGCGCAAGCCCGCCATTCAGGCGAGTACCCTTTCGATCATCCAGAACGCCGCAATGCTTCCGATGGCATAGGCGGAACAGACCTGCGCAAATCGGAATTGCCTGGTCGCAAACCGGCGGATGGCAACAAAAACCGCAAGCCCGACGGCAACGATAATCAGTTGACCTGCCTCGACACCGATATTGAAGGTGAGGAGCGCCACGGGAATCTCTCCTTCTGGCAAACCGATTTCGGCAAGAGCGCCGGCAAAGCCGAACCCGTGCAAAAGTCCAAATGCAAACGCAACGAGCCAGGGAATTCGTTCCGACAGTCGGGGCGCGCCCGGTTCTGCCTTGACGATCTCGACCGCAAGAAAAACGATCGAAAGGGCAATGCAAACTTCAACCGGTTGGCGGGACACGCTGACAAGGTTGAGTGTTGCGCCAATCAGGGTCAGCGAATGCGCTACCGTGAATGCCGTAACCGTCTTGGCAATATTCCACCCGCCCATCAGCAACAAAACGAGCGAGAGCACGAATAGCAAATGATCATAGCCGGTGATGATGTGTTCGACGCCGAGCGCAAAATAGGTCTTCGCAACCTGGCTGCGCCCGGCCTTTGCAAGCACCGTCGTCATCGGCACGTTCGGCGTAAGCCGCGCAGCCTGAACCGGACGGCCAAGCGGCGCAATACGAACCAGCGCATCGGTAAAACTCGCATCAAGACCGGTTAGTCCGACCTGTTGTCCGGCAAGTGGTGCCGCGCATCGAACCTCGGAAACCGCAACGACTGCTGCCGCGACGAGTTCGCGCCGCGGATCAGACGCAGTGCAGAATTTGGGCAGCGCTGGATTGGCGTTGGTGGCCAGCCCTCCCTTGATGGGAGCCTTCCACACCATATGCCAGAGCGTCGGTGACTTCTGAATGAGCTCGAGATATCCGGGACGCAATTCGTCCGCATGGGCTGGGCCTATCAAACCGACGAGGAGAAAAAGGAGGGCGATGCCGCGAACCAATCTCATTTCGGCTTCTCTAATTCGATCTTGTACCCGTCGAGCAGCGCCTGATAGGCGCGATCTTCACGCGTTTCGCGCGATGCAAAGCTCCAGTCATTTTCAACGGCCTGTCTTACGTCGGCGAGTTTTGGCGGATGAGCTGCCTGCACGCTGCGGATACGCACGAGGTGCAATCCAAATCCTGAGGCAAAGGGTCCTGACCATTTCCCAATCGGAGCAGATTTCAATGCGCTCGAGAATTCCTCACCAAACTGCCGGTTGATATCGAACAGACTCACAGCATCCAGCGAGCTTGGCAGCGAAATGGAATCGCCAAGGACGTCAGCTTTTGCACCTTCTTCCAGCTTTCCGAGAATAGCCTTGGCTCTTTCCATTGCTGCCAAACGATCCCCGGTCGCGTTCACATAGACCTGATCAATGCTGTAAACGGGATCAGAAGCGTATCTTTCCGGGTATTTGTCCAGCCATGCCTGAAGATCGGTATTGCTTGGCGCCAGTGTCTCATTTTCAGATGTTGCGAGAAACTCCATTTTTGAACGCAAGCGGCGCCGAACCACGACGTCGTCCTTGTCGAGACCCAGGCGCAATGCCTCGCGATAGTAAATCTCTTCCTTGATGTAGTCGCGAATCAAACCGTCAAGCTCATTCGGCCTTGGCGGGCGCTGCCAGGTCTGCTCCCACTGGATCGCGAGCCGCCTGACCTGCTCTTCGTTCACAACGATCCGCCGATCGCCAACATTCACGTCTTCGCCAACGACCCCGAAGAAAAGAAAGATGGCGAGTCCGGCAAGCAGAAAATGCGCCAAGGGTTCCCGCAATACGTGTGACAATCGTTCACGAAATCCCATGCCAGCCTTTCGGACTATACCAGATGGTTTGCCATAAGCACGCACGTGCTGGACAAGTTTGGTGTGGGATTCAATAGAATTAACGTTCCCGGACGCGGAACGAAGCGACCCCTAGGAAGATGGCCGAATTGAACTCTTAACACACCTCGCAATGCAAAAAAGCCAGCGCAGTGATTTCACTACGCCGGCCCTATTGTCATGCAGTCCCCGGCCATCGGCCGAGAGAATCAATTTCGAATTCAGACGAAGCTGAGCTTTGTTCCAACGCGACGGCTGCGGCTGCGCAGCGACATTCCGGCAATACCGAAGCCAAGCATCAGCATGGCCCAAGTCGTAGGTTCCGGCACCGAGGAAATGGCAATATTGTCAAATTCAAAGGCGTTTCCGCTCGATTTGAACCTCAATCCGCCAATGTTGGTCTGGTCGGCGCCCGAAATACCCAGGGTTACGATCGGGTTGGTGAACGGGCTGGTCTGGTTACCGTTGGCCAGCGCAGTCACATTCGCACCGACGAACGAGGCGAGCACGCCCCCGGTGCGGTTGAGCAATTCAAGCGTGTTGTAAGTATCGACCGAACCCCAGAGTAGCGAAATGCTGCTGATATTGGCGAAGGACGAAAGATCAAGCGTGGCGGACGGGCCGTCTGTCGGGCCAACCGTTCCATATTTCCCGGTGCTTCCAAGCGGCTGCGCGCGAACGCCGCCAAGCGAACCTGTTGTGATCAGCCCGCCGGTCAAAGGCGTAGGGGTATCGAAATTGTAGGTTGGCGCTGGTCCCGAATACACAGCGCCGCCGGGAACAAAACCAAGCGTCACGGCAGCGGCGGCTGGGGTCGAAACGACGGTCGCTATTGCGAACGTTGCAAACAATGCCGATTTGAACTTCATCTACTCTACTCCAGTAACAGGCCAACACAGCGGCTTTGTCCTCACAGATGAGCACTGCCTCTTGTCGTCGGGAGCTCGATTATCGCGATGCTGCACCGCACACAAGAGGCGGTAAGGTCTGATTTACCACGATTCACGCAGGTGCTTCATATTGATACAAATCCACTGTAGAAGTTACCATGACCAAAATGACCTATGCGCGGTATCTCGCGCTCGATACGCTGCTTTCATGCCAGCAGCCACAATCGACCCTGGATGATGAGATGTTGTTCATCATCATCCATCAGACCAAGGAACTGTGGCTGAAACAGATCATCCGCGAGCTTCACCTTGCAAAAAGCCAGATCGTCGGTGACGCACTTGTGCCCGCCTACAAGGCGCTGGCGAGGGTCAGCAGAATCCAGGCCGTGATGACCCTCAGCTGGGACGTGCTCTCCACAATGACGCCAAGCGATTATACCCGCTTTCGTCATGTCCTGGGGCCCAGTTCGGGATTCCAATCCGACCAGTTTCGAACCGTCGAATATCTTCTCGGATTGAAAGACTCGGCGTTTCTGGATTTTCAGGACGATCGCCCGGATGCGCAGGCTGCGATGCGCAAAGCGCTGGAGGAGCCGAGCCTTTGGGACGTTGCGATACACGCCCTTGCGCGCGCCGGATTTTCCATTCCTGGGGTCCAACTGGATCGCGATTGGAGCCAGTCTCGCGCGCCGAGCGCCGAAGTCGAGGCCGCATTCCTGACTGTATATCGGGAGCCTGAGCGTTATTGGGAACTCTACCAACTCGCCGAGAAGCTGGTTGACCTTGACGATGCGATGGCGACGTGGCGCCACAAGCACGTGCTAACCGTCGAACGTATCATTGGCGGAAAACGAGGGACTGGAGGAACAGCC
This sequence comes from Sphingomonadales bacterium, assembly GCA_031362505.1. Classification (GTDB taxonomy): domain Bacteria; phylum Pseudomonadota; class Alphaproteobacteria; order Sphingomonadales; family Sphingomonadaceae; genus Aquisediminimonas. Next base: position 3,428 of record JANLST010000149.1, on the reverse strand, counting down.
GGCGTGTCCTATCTCCAGTCAACAGTGACCAAGCGGGCGTTTCCCGAACTCTGGTCGCTGCGCACCCAGCTATGAGCTGGAAATGGCTGTTCTCGAGAGCATTTGCAGCCGATCCTGACCGCCTGCATTTCGCCGCACACAGTCACCATCTCTGGCCTGACGTGAGTTTCGACGGGCAGGTTCAGGCCTGGCAAGACGCGGCGGCGCTGGCCGATCACAAGTGGAACAAGGTGATGGGGCCGGTCTGGGACGAGGCGCAGGGCCATGTCGCGCGGGAATTGAACTTTCCGGACCCCGCCACGATTGCCTTTTCGTCGAACACCCATGATTTTATCTTACGGATTTTTTCTGCATTGCCCCGGCGTCCGGTTCGGGTCCTTTCGACGGATGACGAATTCCACAGCTTTCGAAGGCAAATGGCGCGGTGGGTCGAAAGCGGAGACGTCGTGCTGGAAATGGCGGCACCCACAGATTTGCTGGCAACCGCACAACGAGGCGGTCACGATCTGATTTTTGCAAGCCAGGTCCTGTTCAACAGCGGCGCAATCCTTGGCTGCATTGAGGGCCTGGCGGCGCTGGCCCGACCGGATGGTCCCTGGGTCGTCATCGACGGATATCATGGCTTCATGGCGATCCCGACCGATCTGTCTGCATGGTCGTCCAAAATCTTCTATCTTGCGGGTGGGTACAAATACGCAATGGCCGGAGAAGGCGTTTGCTTTCTGCATGCCCCCCCGGGATTCGTGCCGCGCCCGCCCAATACAGGCTGGTATGCCGAGTTTGAGGACCTTGCCTTACCGGCCGGGGCGGTCGGCTATGCCGGAGACGGGCGAAGGTTTCTGGGCAGCACATTTGATCCCTCGGGCCTCTACCGATTCAATGCGGTGCAGAGAATGTTCGCAACTGAAGGGCTGACGACCAGCAAGGTCTCGAATCATGTCACACACCTGCAACAGCGCTTCCTTAGTGCTGACCCCTTACCCATGATGACACTGCTCAATCCTGTGACCGATGGACCGCACGCCCGATTTCTGGCCTTTCGCGGAGAAGCTGCGATGGCCGTTCACGACGCGCTCGATGCCTGCAATGTGATGACGGACGTGCGCGGCAACGTTCTGAGATTTGGATTTGCCGCATATCACGACGAAGCAGATGTTGACCGGTTGCTCGACATCGTCACAATAGCTCTGAACAACGATAAAAAAGGTTGAGGCCGCAATGACATACATGATCGATCGCCGTGCACTGCTGACAACTGCCGCACTTGGCATTGGCGGGCTCATTCTGCCCGGCGGGTCTCTTGCGGCCCAGACCCTGCTTGGTGCCAACGGATTTACGCACGGTGTTGCAAGTGGTGAGCCCAATGCCGATTCGATGCTGCTATGGACGCGCTACGTCAGCGCAACGGGCGCACCGTCCAAGGTACGCGTTGAAATCTCGCTCACCCGGGATTTTGCGAAGGCGGCTGGCGGAGGCCAGATGATAACGGGGCCCTGGCGGGATCATACCGTCAAGATCACGGTCGACGGGCTGAACCCTGGAACATCCTATTTTTACCGTTTCATCGGGCCTGACGGAGCGATTTCACCAATTGGCCGAACCCGCACATTACCGGTGGGCAAGACTGCAAGGTTTAACATTGCGACCTTCTCCTGTGCCAATCTCGGCTATGGCTATTTCAACGCCTATGGCCATGCTGCAGCGAGAAGCGATATCGACCTTGTTCTTCATCTCGGTGATTACCTCTATGAATATGCACGCGGCGGATATGACAATGGTTCGGAACTGATCAGGCGCATTCTTCCGGAAGGCGAAATCCTGAATCTTGCCGATTATCGGCTGCGTTATGCCAGTTATCGATTGGACCCTGACCTGCAGGCGCTCCATGCCGCATTTCCAATGATTGCCAACACCGACGATCATGAGAGCGCCAACGACTCCTGGGAGGGTGGTGCACAGAACCACCAACCGGATGAAGGCGACTGGACCAACCGCAAGAACGCCGCAATGCAGGTTTGGCGCGAATGGATGCCCGTCAGCGAACTGCCCTGGAAGAGTTATGAAATCGGCGATCTCGCGACCTATTTCCGCACGGACACGCGGATGATCGCGCGTTCCCGCCCGAATGACTATCCATCCCTTTTGCGAAGCGGCGACACTGTTGCCGCACTGAGGGCATTCCGAGATGGGCCTTGGCAGGATCCCGCCGCGACGATGATGGGGACAGAACAGGAGAGCTGGCTGACCCACGGCTTCCGCAAGGCCTCGCTTCAAAAGAAGGTCTGGCATGTGCTGGGTGTAGGGACAAACATCGGATATAATTCAACGCCGCCCGATGCGCTTGACTGGCTTGATTCAAGCGCGCCGGATCGCTCCAAGGCCTATTTCCGTATGGGGATAGCGGCGGGCAAGGAGGGATTGCCTTATAATCTCGACAATTGGGGTGGATATCCGCAGGCCAAATCGCGACTACTGTCATCGGCGCTGAATACCGATGCAAACCTCATCGCCATGACGGGCGACAGTCACAACGGCTGGGCATTTGATCTGATCGAAGGCGGGCGTTCGGCCGGCGTTGAATTTGGAGGCCAAAGCGTAACCTCTCCCGGCATTGAATCGGCGACGCGGCCACAGGACCAGCAGAAAATTGCCAAAACGCTGGTCGCGAACAGCAAGGAACTGCGATGGGCGGACACATCGAACCGCGGCTATATGGTCACATCGCTCACCCCTCAGGCGGCAACCAACGAATGGATATTCGTTGATACGGTCAAGACCCGCGATGTCTCCGCGAAGGTTGGACAGCGCATGAAGGTTCGACCTGGCCGCAAGGTTCTGGAAAGCGTGTGAGAAAAACGCTCGCGACACTTGCGGCGTTGGTCTTGGCGGTTCCCGCCCTTGCGCAGACGACCTATGTCCAGACAGGAAAACTGATCGATGTGGACGCCGGTCGCGTCGTCGCGAACCAGTGTATAACAATCGACGGTGAACGCATCACCGCAATTGGCAGATGCGGCAAACCACCACTTGGTGCCGCAATCATCGATTGGCGACGCTATACCGTCCTGCCCGGATTGATCGATCTGCACACCCACCTTGCCGATGTCGGCCAGGGAGCGGATGTTGCCGAACCGATCAACACCGGCCCGGCTGAGACAGCATTTATCGGAGCGAAAAATGCCCGGGATACGCTGATGGCAGGCTTCACCAGCGTCCGTGACGTCGGCACGTTTCGCGTTTTTTCCGATGTGAAGCTGCGCGATGCCATCGCAAAAGGCCTGATACCGGGGCCGCGCATGCTCGTTGCAGGCACCTATATCACGATCCCGGGCGGCGGTGGAGAGATCAACGGCTTGCCCCCCGGAAGCGTACCCCCCGAAATGCGCTTCGGTGTCGTCAAGACGCCGGCCGAAGCGGCCGAGAAAGCC
>JANLST010000128.1:0-2240 GCA_031362505.1 Sphingomonadales bacterium | reverse complement strand
GGCACGGCCGAGCCAAAGCAGCGCAGCCGATGCGAGCCAGACGCCACAGGCAAGCGCAAAGAGTTCACCGCCATCATGCGTTCCGTCGGCATTGAGCACCGAAACACCAAGGGGCGTGAACAAGTGGAAAAAGATGGCGCCAGAGATGACTCCTATCGCCATTGCAGCTCCGAAGACGCGTAAAGTGCGGAAGCGGTTCGTCAGGCCGGCGAGCAGCAGAATGGAGGCAATCAGTTCCCCCGTTCCAACTACATATTGGGAAAATATTCCTTGATGCGAAAACAGCCCCGGCCAGCCGAGCGACGTGCCCCAGATCTCAAGAGTCCCGAAAATATACTGGGTTTCCGGCGAATCCGTGAATTTGAAGAAAAGCGACTGGATGAAAACAAACGCGATATAGAGCGTCAGGCCAACGGGTAAAATCCGGCGCAACATGTCCTTCTCCTTCGAATTGTCTTTCGATGGAAAACTGTCTGGCTTGATCGGTTCGCTGATTGAAATGCCATGATGGCATGGTGTCGATGCATTTAGCGAAGGCGGTTCGTGAACCGTCTAAAGATCGAATCTGGCTTTGCGACCATAGGGAACATGGAGCTTGAATGAACGAAAAGCACCTATGCTAGGCTTCCGCCCATAAGCGCACAGCAGCAATCGGCTATTTTAGTCCTTCGAAGCATCGGCCTAAAAGATGAACGTAAGGCAGGTGTCAGGAAGGCATTTCCACCGATCGAACGTCTGAAAAGTTAGCGGGAGCAGACATCGCATCATTCTCGATGTGGAATGACCGGAAGGTTGTGGAGAGCCGCCAGTCCGCTTTTGGGTGTAAGTCATGGCAAAGCAGACATTCGCGTATTGGCATTAGATGGCGGACTTCTTTGCGCTTGAAAAGCTTAAGAGGTAGTCATTTGACAAAGCCACATAAAGCGTTCGAAACTCGATATCGTTTTGCTGGAAATTGTTGTCCTTTGCCCAAGTTCGGTTACTCTGTGCCTTCGTGTTTTGAGGAGAAGCGCCGTGCCACGTGTCCATGTCCCCGATGAGTTTGCAAATGATCCGTCGGCCTATGTGTGGAGCCATTATGCCCCCGAAATTGCTGGGGGAGCCGGTAGCTTTATACATGCCGTTTACACCAAGTCGCTTCTTTCGCTCCGTGAACTTGAGGCCGCCAGGATGCGTACAGCACAAATAAATGGGTGCGAATTGTGCATGGGAATGCGGTCGGACCGGGACCTGGGCGGGTTTCTTGAAAGTGCTGGCGTTGACCCACAACTGGCCGTGAGCGCACGTGGCGACCCTGTTCCTGACGAACGATTTTATGCTGAGATTGAAAATTGGCGGAATGCGGACTGTTATTCCCCTCGGGAAAGTCTGGTTATTGAGTTTGCTGATCGCATGGGAAGTGCCCCCAAGACAATCAAGCACGACGAACAGCTTTGGTTGCAAATTCATGCGCTTTTCAGCGATGCGGAAATTGTCGATATGACATTTTGCATCGGGGCATGGATGGCGCTTGGCCGCCTGACACATGTACTTGATCTTGATGGTGTCTGCTTGCCGGCGGCAAGGTCCAAAGCCGCTTGACCCGACCGCCGCGTTCATTTGAAGATCTATGCGTTGGTGAGCGTCGGCGGTCAGGGGACATCGTCGTCACCCAGGCGGAGATGGTCGCATTTGCGCGCCAGTATGATCCGCAATGGTTCCATAGCGATGTCGACGCTGCAAAGGATTCCCATTTCGGAGAGGTCGTGGCGAGTGGAGTTTACGTGCTCGCACTTTGGAGACAGATGGATCATCAGATCAACGGCGATATCGACTTTGTCTGCGGCGTTGGCTTCGACAATCTTCGGATCAAGACTGCACTGCGGTCAGGAGACAGGGTTCACGTCACATCGGAAATCACTGGATTGAAGCCTTCCGAAACAGGCAAGCCACGCGGAACTGCGATGACACTATACAAAATGATCAATCAGGCAGGAGAAACGATCGTCAGCTTCACCAGCATCAATCTGGTCTATACGCGCGCCGCGCGAAGTTCCCATTGATCAACGAGAAGGTTGGCGTCCGCCCGTGCTTTTTCCATCGCCATTTCCACCATCGCTTCCGGCCCGAATGTTCCGGCAACGCGAACAGAGCGAACATCTGTTACGCCAATGAAACCAAGCCAGGCGCGCAAATAGGATAGTTGAAAGTCGAGCCCGTCGATTTCAGGATTGGTGCCGAATGGCATTGCGCTGGCCGCA
>JANLST010000105.1:0-8999 GCA_031362505.1 Sphingomonadales bacterium | reverse complement strand
TTGAAGGCGCAAGCTGAAGGGCCCACGTCGGGCGTCTCGCGCGCGATCATCCGCGATATTTGCAAGCAATTCGATCAAGACAAGGTGGTGTGGGACAGGCAGAAATATCTGGCCAATGCCCTTGTCTGCGCAGGCGACGGTCCCATTTCCAAGTTTCGCCAGCATTATGCCCAGTTCTATGTCTGGCCGGACGGTGATCCGCGAGGGCAGAACACGAATGCGACAAGGAAGGCCGCGTGAAACCTCTCGCTCTCGCGCTTGCGGCCATGGTGCTCATCGCCGCCAAATCAGGGCCCGTCACTGTTTATCAGGGCGGCCCTATTATTACGATGTCGGGCGATGCGCCTGAAATGGTCGATGCTGTTGCAGTCGACAATGGCAAGATTTTAGCAGTTGGAGGTGTGGAGGCCGTCAACAAGGCCGCAGGCAAAAGGGCGCTCCATGTGGACCTGAAAGGCCACACACTTTTGCCTGGATTTATCGACGCGCACGGTCATGTCTCAGCCGTTGGACAAGCCGCAGCACTCGCCAATCTGGCACCACGCCCTGTCGGAACCGTGAATTCGATTGCGGCAATCCAGCAGTCGTTGCGCGACTATCTGGCGCTACGAAAAATACCCGCCGGCGCACCTGTGATTGGCACCGGCTATGACGACAGCCAACTTGCCGAAAAGCGGCATCCGACACGGCAAGAACTGGATGCTGTGTCAACCGATCATCCGATCGTAATCAGCCACGCAAGTGGTCATTTCGCGGTCTTGAACTCTGCGATGCTCAAGCTGGTTGGCTATACGGCTGACACACCCAACCCGCCCGGCGGCGTGATCCGGAGAGAAGCGGATGGCAAAACACCCAACGGCGTGCTTGAAGAAGCCGCCTTGTTCAAGCTGAGCAAGTTGTTGCCCACACCGACGCTCGATGCTGGTGTCGCCAACCTTATGGCAGCGCACAAAATATACGCATCGAACGGGATCACAACAGCACAGGACGGCCGCGTCATGCCGGAAGGCTGGCCTGCGCTTGCGGAGGCCGCGAAACGCGGGGGGCTGATCATGGACACGGTGGTTCTCGTCTCGTTCGAGCGCGATTGGTCACCGGACGTGCGTGCACAGATCGGCAAGCCCTATGCCGGCCGGATCCGAATTGCGGGCGTGAAGCTCACCATCGATGGAAGTCCCCAGGGGCGGACGGCGTGGCTTCATGATCCCGTGCCCGTGCCGCCCGAAGGCAAAGGGGCCGATTATCGCGGCTATCCCGCCATTGACCTTGGCCTGCTCAAATCCAAATTTGCGAACGCGGCGGCGAACAACTGGCAGGTGTTTGTTCACGTCAACGGCGACGAGGCGATGCAGACACTGATTGATGACGTGGCAGCGACGGGCCTTGCGGGGAAGCGCACCATTGCCATCCACGCGCAGGTGACACGGCCAGAGCAATTGGCAGAGATGAAGAAGCTCGACATTCAGCCCAGCTTCTTCGCCAGTCACACCTGGTTTTGGGGCGATTGGCACCGTGACGTGGCTCTTGGGCCAAAGCGGGCTGACTTTATTTCACCACAAGCGTCGGCCTGGGCGGCGGGTTTGAGGCCAACTGCGCACAATGACTCTCCGGTTGTACCACCAGATATCATGCGGCTCGTCTGGTCATCGGTAAACCGGCGCACGCAATCCGGAGACATTCTCGGGCCGTTAGAGCGCATTTCGGTCTATAAGGCGCTTCAGCAAGTGACCATCAATGCCGCATGGCAGATTCATGAAGACGCATCGAAGGGCAGCCTTTCGGTCGGTAAACTTGCCGACCTTGTGGTGCTCGATTCCAATCCGTTGACCGTCGATCCGGCGGCGCTTGCCAATATCCGCGTTCTCGCAACGATCAAGGAAGGACAGCTTATCTTCGGGGCATTGGAGTGACAGGCCGCACCTGAACGAGACCTCGCGTGGTTCCGACATAGAGATTCCCGTCGGGCGCAATCGCGAGCGAAGCCCAGTTATTGTCATAGCCCCTTCCTTTGCCGGTCGGGATCTTGATGACTTGATTGCCAGATTGAAAGTCGAGTCCGACGATGGACCAATCCTGCGCCTCGTCCGGCGCGGGATCAAAGCTGTAATAATAGGCGATACCCGTTGTCCCTGACAGTTTCGCTACGACAGACGGGACTTTGAGCGGCGATGTCCAGACGACATCGCAACCGCTTTCGTCTTTGCGGACATCGATTCTTACCACCCCGCCTGCAACGGCATTCCAGTTTTCCTGCTCGAAGGCGCTTTTGAAGCCGGCATTGTTTTCAAGCAGGATGGAACGCCCCCAAGCAATCATCGAATTGTCCGTCGCGCTCGCGCCACTTTTGAAAACGGGAATTCTGCAGATCTGGCGACGTTCACCCGGCAAAAGGGAGCCGCGACGGATAACGACAAGGTTGATCCGCCCATCTGCATTGTCGGCAAAGGTCAGCCAGCGGTCACCGATAAGCGTCGGAGTGGTGCCACTGCCCTGATTGATCGATCCCACCTTGCGACTGGAGCCGCGGTCATAGGGGTGTCTCCAAAGGATTTGCGGGACGCCCTTCCTGTCAGCATTGATCGCATATTGGGCGTGATCCGAAAGGACATAGACCGCTCTGCTGTCGACCGCGAATGCGTTCTGGATTTCCTCGCGCCTCAGCCGAATTTGGGAAACTTTGCCGCTTTCCGGATCCAGCGTGCCGACACGTCCGAAACGCGTGGTCCACCAATACCGGCCCGTATGATCTGGCAAGACCGTGGTGATCATGTCGCATTCGCCTGACGGGAACCAGTTGTTCCAGTTCAGGCAATCATGCGGCACAAACCGCTTCATGTCCCATTCGCGCTCGACAATGAAATGCCATTTCCCTCCGACCTTTTTGGCTTCAAGCCGCCGGATCACTTGATTGCTGTCTGCATAGACAAGCCGGTCACGATGATCGAGGAAGAGGTATGCGCCTCCCGAACTGTCACCCATGATGATACTCATGTCGCGCTTGACGATCGCCTGGAAGGAGCTTGGTCGCATTGGCAAATCAAATGTCGCCAGCATCGCCAGATTTTCCGGATCAAGCAGAACCATCCTGAATCCGGTCAATCCACCACACATTGCGATCAGCTTGCCATCCGAGCGGAAGACGAAGGTCGAGCATTCGCGAGGCAGACCATTTCCAGACTGGCGACTACGCACTTGCAATCCGATGCCCATTGGCCCGGCGTAGGGGTGTGTGTCTGATTGAAAACCATCGGCATGCATCGAGCCTGAGCCGGGCGCTGCCATGCCAGGATGGGCTTCAACCATGCCTTCGATCGGTTTCGGACTGAACGTCGCGTCCCAAATAACTGCTCGCATCGACGCACCGGGTATGGCTTGGGCGGACGAGATTTCACGATCGGCATTCTGCCACCAGGCGAGCCCGCAAAATCCAGTGAGGATGAAGAGCACCAATAAACAGCCGCAGCCCTTCCGAGGCTTTCGCCGTGTGTTTGCTGGCGGCTGCCCGACTGGCACTTTAGCGCTAATCTGCACGCACCTTTACTTTGGGCGCCTTTAATCCTCGCCGCATCGCGTTGATAAACCCTTCGAGCGGCGCCGGCTCCGCTACGGGCCCACCGGGATCACCGCTCCGCTCCCAAAATTCGGCATAACTGGGAAAAAGATTGTGAAAATTACCTGCGACCCATTCCGTTCCCGGCCAACGCATTTTTCGATCGCCGATCGGGGGCTTGTTGAGATCCGTTGCATACCAATAAAGCGGCAATCGGCGCGAAAACTGCCAATGCCCGCCGTTCCGCACATAATCATCAACGTACATCATCTGCATGATCACCCATTCACCGCCAGTTTCATGTTCGTTCTTTGAATAGACAACACCATGGGCATGATCGGGATCATCAAACTCGATAATGTGACCACCGATATGGTGTGATGTGCCGGTGAATGGAGAGCGGAGTGTGCGGTCCATATAGGCACGAAGCGCTGCTCGGCCACCTGCATCCTTGCCTACGCGCACATCGGCTGGAAATAGCGAAACCATCGCATCCATATCGCGCATGTCGAGAGCAAGGGCATATTTTGCAGGAAGCTGGCGAATCGCGTCGAGGGATTCGAGCCGGTCGATACGGTCTTCCATCATCGACATTTCATTCTCCCTTTCATCGAAACACTGTGCAAATCGCGCGTTAGACCGAGAGCGCCGCGCAAGCGACATTCAAAACCGAGAAACTCGCAACGCGTAGTATAAAATCATTACGGCTGCGATAACGGAAATCTAGATAGAATAAAATCGTCAATAGCGTAATTTCTGTATATCATAAATACGCATAACATGATAGAGAGAGTGCGTTCAGAGAGGGAGGCCATCATGAAAACGCTCTATTTCACGACAGCATTGGCGACCGTGCTCGTCGCATCTTCGGCCCAAGCGCAAGAATCGGCGCAAAACGATGGCATCGGCGACATTATCGTGACGGCGCAGAAGCGTTCGGAGAACGTCCAGAACGTGCCGATTGCGATCTCGGCAGTCAGCAGCGAATTTCTCGAATCGCGCGATATCTCTTCTATTGATCGGCTTGGTTCAATCGCGCCCAACGTCAAAATAGAACGCGCGCCCTCCAACAAGACGATTTCGCAGATCTCGATCCGCGGTTCGGTGACGATCAATCCCGCTGTGACCTGGGAACCCGCCGTTGGGCTTTATCTCGATGGCGTCTATATCGCGAAGGCGCAGGGATCGATTTTCGACGTCGCGGATCTTGAGCGCGTCGAGATTTTGCGCGGGCCGCAGGGCACGCTCTATGGGCGCAACGCGTTGGCGGGGGCCGTCAACCTCGTGACCAAGAAACCTTCTGGCGAAGCCGGCGGCTCAGCGGATGTTTCTTATGGCAACTTCAATTATTGGCGCGGCAAAGCGACGCTCGACCTGCCTGCGATGGGGCCGATCATGGTCAAAGTCTCGGGCCAGATCCAAAAGCGCGACGGATTCGTGAAGGTCGTTCCAAACCCATTTCCGGCTGCATTTCTCGCCTTGCCCAATTCGGTGACGGATACCAATGATCTGGATAGCAGAAGCGGTATGGTTCAGGTTCGCCTCAAACCGGAGGGCGATTTCACGGCCGATTACCAGTTTGATTATAGTCGCTACAACCAGCGTCCGGATTTTGCCCAGCTCGTGAGTGTGCTGCCGAATAACCTGTTTACCAATCCAGCGATCCTTGGCGCTATTGCGCCGCTTGGACTTTATGCCAGCGGAAAGCGCCTAAGCACGGCCAGCGTTGATGGCTCCCCGCTTTATGAGCGCACGCGGACTTATGGACATGGGCTTACGCTTGCGCTCGACATGGGCAATGCAACGCTGAAATCGATCACTTCATACCGAAAGCTGAGATGGGCAGACAGTCTCGATCTTGATGGTTCGCCCCTCGACGTGGCGTTTACGCAGCGCACGACGCGCTTTCATGCCTTTAGTCAGGAACTTCAGCTGGCAGGAAACGGGCTCGGGGAGCGGCTCAACTACGTCGCCGGAGCCTTCTACTATAAGGAAAAGGCCGAGACGCTCGGGCCGCAGCGTTTCTTCGGCTTCCTCAATCAGGTTGGTGCACCGGGTGCCGCCGATCTTCAGTCGGATTATGGTTCGCATACCAGGGCGGTCGCGCTCTATGCCCAGCTGGATTACAAATTGACCGATGCGCTCAAGCTGACACTTGGTGGGCGCTATACCAACGAGCGTAAGGATATCCGTCGCCAGTTTGCGGTGGGGACGCCGCGCTTCGTCCTGTTCAACCTGCCTTATGGCGGCGTGCCCGATGCCAAGTTCAACAATTTCAGCCCAACCGCGACAATCAGCTATGAAGCAAGCGATGCGGTGAACGTCTACGCACGCTGGGCGCGTGGCTATAAGTCGGGCGGATTCAATGGAGAGACTGACGTCGGCGGGCTGATCGGCAGCCCTTTCAACTGCACGAGCGCTCCTGGCAATGCGAGCGAGCTCTGCAATCCCTATAGCCCCGAAAAGGTCGACAGCTATGAATTGGGCCTCAAGACAAAGCTTGCGGGCGGCAAGCTGATTTTCAACGTCGCGGGGTTCTGGGACGAGCACAAAGACATCCAGCTGTCTGTCTTTACCGCACAGGGGGCTGCGGCTTCTGTTGTGCTCAATGCCGCGGCGGCGCGCATTCGTGGTCTCGAATTCGAAGCCGTTGCCAGGCCGATACCCGCACTCACCATCAACGGGTCATTTGCGATCCTTGATGCGGACTATAAGAGCTTCATCGACGGTGGAGTGGACGTCTCGAACAACCGCGCTTTCCCGCACACTCCCAAAACAACGGCAGCGCTTGGCGTTGACTGGCGCGTGATCGAAGGCAACTGGGGCAAACTCAATCTGACCGGGGACGTCAATCACGTGTCATCCTACTATACGTTCCCCTTTGCACTGACCGGAAACCCGGCGCTGCAGACAATCGCGGGAAATACCCGGTCGAAGGGCCGATCGATCGTCAATATGAATGCCCGATTGTCCGACCTTAAAATCGGTGGCGCGAAGACGGAGTTATCTCTCTGGGTCCGTAACCTGACCAAAGAAGACAATGCATCCAACTTCATTGATTTTGGCCCGGGCTTTGGAGGGCTGACACTTGGCTATTTCCCCGATCCACGTACCTATGGCGTTACTCTAGGCGCAAAATTCTGAGGAACTTTCGTGACATCAAGCAAGAAGAAGTTCGCAATTGTTGGCGCCGGCATGGCTGGCATACTTGCTGCGATCAAACTGAAACAGGCGGGCCATGTCGATGTGGCCGTCTATGAAAAGGCAGATCGCATTGGCGGCACATGGCGGGACAATCGCTATCCCGGCTTGACCTGCGATGTGCCCGCGCACGCCTATACCTATGAGTTTGCGCCCAATCCGGAATGGTCGGCCTATCTTGTCGGCGGCCTCGAGATTCAGGCCTATTTCGAAAAGGTTGTGGATGATTATGGGGTTCGCCCGCTGATCCGTTTCAACAGCGAAATCGTCAGAATGGACTGGCAGGACGATCATTGGGAGTTGGAAGCGGTTGATGGCAGCATCAGCCATGCCCATGTCGTCGTCGTTGCAACAGGCGTGCTTCACCACCCAAAAATACCGGACATCAAAGGCCTGCCAAGCTTTGGAGGCACCGCGATGCACTCCGCCCAATGGGATGACAGCATTCCGCTCGCAGGCAAACGCATTGGCATCATTGGCAATGGCTCGACCGGGGTGCAGATGGCGGTCGCCTTGGGAAAGGCGGGTCATGAAGTTGTCCATTTCCAGCGATCCCCCCAATGGATGATGCCCTATCCCAACTACAACTATACCGAGGAGGAAAAAGCCCACTTTCGTGAGAGCATCGATGCGATCAATGCCATTCGTTATGACCCGAACTATGTAGCAAGCGTCCAGCGCTTCACGAAAGGCATAACGGACATTGACGGCCCCGAAATGCATTCGATTGAGGATATCTGTCGGGACTTTCTGGAACAGGCGGTCGTCGATCCAGCGCTGCGCGAAAAGCTTCGCCCGAACTACCGCGCCGCATGCAAACGCCTGATCTATTCGTTCGATTATTATGCGGTCGCACAGCAGCCTAATGTTGAGACAATTGTGTGTGGTATCGACGAAATCGTGCCAGAAGGGGTGCGCGACAATGAAGGCAAGTTTCATCAGTTGGACGTGCTCGGATTGGCGACCGGCTTCCACACCGACCGTTTCATTCGACCGACCCGCGTCAAGGGTATTGGGGGGCGCGACCTAGAAGACGCTTGGGCGGTGCGCTGCAACGCCTATATGGCGATCTCGATTCCCGATTTTCCCAACCTGTTCCTGATGAATGGTCCCTCATCACCCGTCGGCAATTTCTCGTTGATTGACGTGGCCGAGCGGCAATGGTCCTTTATCGAGCAATTGTTGAACCGCGTCGCCGATGGCAATGCCAAAGGCATAGTGGCGAGCCACAAGGCTCATGCGGATTATGAAACACGTCGGATCAAGGCAGCGAAGGCCAGTATCTTCGGTTCGGGCTGTACCAGTTGGTATCTGGATGCGACCGGGGTCCCCATCACCTGGCCCTGGGACTATGCGGCCTTTGCAGAGGCGATGGCGAAGCCCGATTTCGAAGCCTTTGAAGTGGTTTGATGTCATGAAAGCTGATGACTATTTCGCAATCCAGAATTTGATTTTTCGCTATTGCTTGCTGGTCGACTCAGCCGATTTTGAAGGTGTTGGAGCGCTTTTCAGTCGGGCGGATTTGCAATATGATAAAGGCCGTCCACCCTATCATCGTGATCCTGCCGCAATCGTCCGGTCGTTGCGCCAAGCCGTGAAGCTTTATGCTGACAATGGCTCACCCCAAACCCGCCATGTCTGCACCAATGTGATCATTGAGCCGGATGGGGAGAGTGCAGCGCATGCTGAATCTTCCGTCATTGTCTTTCAGGCAACGTCTGATCTGCCACTGCAGCCGATCATCGGAGGCCGCTATCATGACCGGTTCGCCAAGACCGGCGGGGTTTGGCACTTCACCCAGCGCCGATTTGAAGCTGATCTTATGGGGGATTTATCAGCACATTTGAACGACCGGTAAGCTAGACCTCACCAAAAACTTCCGGCCCGGTGCCCAGCGCGAAGACGTTCGGTGTGCCGTCTTCGCCGACGACCTGTCCTAAAAACGATGTTCGACGGGTTCGGGTTTCAGCAATCCACCAGCGGCCGCCCTCTTTCACATAGACGTCCTGATACTCGACGCCCATCTGCGTTACGGACCGATTGGCAAGGATGATCGTCTGGAAGTGAAGCGACCAGAGGCCGGTTGCGCGGCTGTCGCTTTCGAAGTTGATCACGCCGTTTGTGGCGTGGTGGATATCATAGATTCCAGGCTGACACCCCATCTGCGCAAACACGGATACAAATGCGTCGCGATTGTCGAATGCTGGAAAGCCCTCATAGGCGATTACGGCGCCAACCGGTGCAAGCG
>JANLST010000093.1:0-5888 GCA_031362505.1 Sphingomonadales bacterium | reverse complement strand
CGCCGCCGGGGATCTGGACCGTGTCTCCGCCGACCTTGTTGTCATACTGTTCCCAGATCCAGCGGCGCGAGGCGATGTCCGGGCTGGCCATGAGCTTGAGCAGGTCGGCAGCGATATCGGTCGATTCGGGGATATCGGTGAGCGGCGCAGGTGGCACCGTCTTTACCCAGGGCCGGTCATAGGCCGGGGCATCGTCCGCCAAGGGCCCGAGCGGAATATCGCACACCGTCTCGCCGTTGAATTTCAGCACCATATGCCCAGTCTCGGTTACATGGCCGATCACGGCGAAGTCGAGTTCCCACTTCTTGAAGATGCCTTCCGCAAAATCCTCGCGGCCGGGCTTCAGGACCATGAGCATGCGTTCCTGCGATTCGGAGAGCATCATCTCATAGGGAGTCATGCCATCCTCGCGGCACGGCACCTTGTTCATGTCCAGTTCGATGCCGACCCCGCCCTTCGACGCCATCTCGACGCTTGATGAGGTCAGCCCTGCCGCACCCATGTCCTGGATCGCAACAATCGCGTCCGAAGACATGAGTTCGAGACAGGCCTCGATCAACAGTTTCTCGGTGAAAGGATCGCCGACCTGAACCGTCGGGCGCTTTTCCTCACTGTCTTCTGAGAAATCCGCCGAAGCCATTGTCGCGCCGTGGATACCGTCGCGCCCGGTTTTCGACCCGACATAAACGATCGAATTGCCCGGGCCGCTGGCCGCCGAATAGAAGATCTTGTCGGTGTCCGCGATTCCCACTGTCATCGCGTTGACGAGGATATTGCCATCATAGGCCTTGTGGAAATTGACCTCGCCGCCAACCGTCGGCACGCCGACGCAATTGCCATAGCCGCCGATGCCGCGCACCACGCCGGAGATCAGGTGGCGCATCTTGGGATGATCGGGCCGCCCGAAGCGTAGCGCGTTGAGGTTGGCGATCGGGCGCGCGCCCATTGTGAAAACGTCGCGCAGGATGCCGCCTACGCCAGTCGCTGCACCCTGATAGGGCTCGATATAGGAGGGGTGGTTGTGGCTCTCCATCTTGAAGATCGCTGCCTGCCCATCGCCGATATCGACGACACCGGCATTCTCGCCGGGGCCGCAAATCACCTGCGGGCCGGTCGTCGGCAGTTTCTTCAGGTGGATGCGCGAGGATTTGTAACTGCAATGCTCCGACCACATCACCGAGAAAATGCCCAGTTCAGTGATGTTCGGCTCGCGCCCCATCGCTGCGAGGACGCGCTGATATTCTTCGGGGGAAAGGCCGTGTTCGGCTACGATTTGGGGTGTAATTTCCGACATGGCCGCGCCTTAACGGTGACAAGCGGTTTAGCCTAGCCCCTTCACCCATCCAACGGCCGGATCGTCGAAATCGACCACCTCCCTGAGTTCATACACGTTGCGATAGCCATAGGCGGCGAGGTTGATGAAGGTTTGGATGTTGAGTGAAACCGGGGCAGCCTTGAGTGCAACTGGCGCCTTGTTGTTCGAAAAGTTATTGTTGCAATAGATCAGAATCGGCCGTTTCACATCGGGCAAGGCTATGGCGAGCGCATCAGCGGTAAAGTCAGTCAGCGGCAGGTTGATCGCGCCGTCGATATGGCCCTGGGCAAAGGCATTGGCCGAGCGTGCATCCAGAATGACGGCCTTCCCAGCCTTGGCCTTGAATTCGGCGAGGCTCACCAGCCGTTTGGCACGCGTCGGTTTCACTTCGTGAGCAAGCCGTTCGAAGCCGGGATAATCGATCTGCGGATTGGTGGGTGGTTTTTCGGCAAGTGCCGTGCCTGCCATCGCGAACAAGGCGAGCGCCAGGCTCTGGATTGGTTTCATCACGCATCTCCCACTCATACATCGAGCAATGAGATGCTGCGCGCTTGCACCTAAACCGGGAATGAACGGCCATAAGCCGCCGCGCTTTGGCAAAATCCGTCAGCCAGTCTAGTCCGCGATTGCAGTCCGTCCGCGCCCGACCCAAAAGGCAATCGCCGCCGCCAGTCCATAGGCAAAGAGCCCGAGGATCGATTGGCTGGCATCCACTTCGGTCGGTTGTGGCGCGAACCAGTTGAACGCCTGGAGCCCGAGCAACACGAGCAGGAGCAGGCCAAGCGGCCACGCCTTGCCCTTGGTCGCCCGCGCAAACAACCACGCGCTCCCGAACAGCAAGCCGATCTCCAGTGGCATTTCGATGGCTGGATAGTTCCATAGCCCCAGACCAAGCTTTGGCGGGCTGCCTGCAAGGGTCAGGTCAGGTTGGTGGACGAGAAGATCAAGCACCCAGTGCGACAGGACGACAGCGCCGGCAATGACGCCTGCCGTTCGATTGCGGAGCCACAGCCAGACGATGATACCAAAGCCCAGTGCCCAGCCAGTCGCACCGAGCAAGCTGTGCGTCCAGGGCATGTCATAAAGATCCATATTGTTCATGGCCGTGATCCCCGGCGTGAGCCGCATCTTTTCGCCGCCGGTGAGCACCAGGCTGAAAAAACCGAAATCGATCAGTTGCGCAGCAACAAACAATGTGCCCAGCTTCGGGGCCTTGGGATGTGCTGCGGCAACAAAGGCCGCGCTATAATGACCGACGAACATTCTTCTCTCTCCCGATTGGGCGCCGCTATCCCCAGAAATGCTCGCGGAACCATTTGGTGACGATATATTTGGTGCCCGCGGTCACCGGGCAACCTTCGTGCATCGTCAGGTCGTTGGGCGCGCCGAGCGCATCCATATTGTTCCAGAGCACGAGCATGGCGGTGCGCGGCGACACGCACAGGCCAGCATTCGGGAAGTTCGTTTCGCCCCCGCTTTCGGGCTCGTTGAGATAAATCATCGCCGTCCAGCTGCGTTGTCCTCCGCGCGGGCGCTCCAACTGCCAATAGGCTTCGCTGGTGTGAAAATAGTCATGATGCGGCTTGAACTGCTGGCCGACGGCATAGCGTTGCCCCTGAAGCGTTTCGCCACTTCTCTTGTCCAGCCCCATCAGGTTACAGATGCGCCCTTCGATGATCTGGACAAGCGGGTGAAACGGATCGAGATCGCCGCTGTAGCTGGTCCGAAAGCCGGGAATCTCTGTGCCCTCATAAACCGTCGAAGGGCGGCTCGTATCGTCGATCAGCTGCATCAGGTCCGTACATTCCTGCTCCAGCAGGAAGCCCTGAACGATATACAGATCGAGCAACCCCGAACCGACCACCTCGACGCGATCATGGCGGATCAGTCGTTTACGGACGCTCTTCCCGATCTGCGCGAGCCGACCCGACCCGAGATTTGCCTTTGCCGCCGTCGCGCTCACTCGATCACCCGTCCCCGTACCATCACGAACTTCACTTTCTCCAACACCCTGACATCGGTCAGTGGATCGCCATCGACCGCAATCATATCCGCAGAATAGCCAGGCGCAATCCGGCCAATGTCATTCTGAAGGCCAAGCAACTCGGCAGCGTCGGTCGTCGCACTGGCAATCGCCTGGGCTGGAGTCATCGCGCCATAGGAAACGAGTTGGGCGAATTCCTCCGCATTTCGGCCATGTTCGAATACTCCTGCATCGGTTCCGAATGCGACCCGGACACCCGTCGCCCGCGCCAACTTCAACGCCTCGCCGACATGGCCCAGCGTCTCACGTACCTTGGCTTCAACAATTGGCGTGTAGATATTTTTGCCGAGTCGTTCGCGAATGCCAGTAAAGGCCATCAGGGTCGGCACAAACCAGCTGCCGCGCGCTTTCATTTCTTTCAGTCCCGCCGCATCGGCGAATGTGCCATGCTCGATCGAATCGACACCGGCGCGCGCTGCACCCTCAATGCCGCTAGCGCCGTGAGCATGAGCAGCAACCTTCAGCCCAAGATTGTGGGCGGTCGTCACAATCGAAACCATTTCCTCGTCCGTGAAATGCTTGCCAAGACCGCGCCCCTGTTGGGAAAGCACGCCACCCGTGGCGGTGATCTTTATCACGTCAGCACCGCGCTTGGACGCCTCACGCACGCGCTCTGCGCATTGGGTGGCGCCCGTGCACGTGTTGCCCGCATCGAGCGCAGCATTCACTTCGGGCCGGAAGCCCGAGACGTCACCGTGACCGCCAATGATGGAAATTGCGGTTCCTGCAGACAGGATGCGCGGGCCCGGAATAAAGCCTTTGGCCGTCCCGTCGCGCAGCGCAAACCCGATCAAGGGCGCTGATCCCAGTTCCCGCACCGTCGTGAAACCGGCCAGCGCCGTGATGCGGGCATTCTTTGCCCCGATGACAACTGCGAATTCATCGGACACAACTGCATCGTCGCGGAAATCCCCGCCCGGATCGCCCGTGAGATGGACATGGCTATCGATCAGGCCAGGCAGCACAGTCTTGGTCGAAAGATCGATCACTCTGGACCCCGGTTCAACCCGCGACAGGCCGTCCACGATTCCGGTTATCCGGCCGTCCGTAACCGTGATTGTGCTGGGTCCGCGCGCGGGCTTGGATGCCTCGGTAATGACATGGCCGGCATGAATGAAAATAGTTTCAGCAGCGACAGGGGCAGAAAGTGCCACCAGTGCGATGAAGGCAGTCATTGGTTTGAGCATCGACGTTTCTCCCGTTGGCAGCGGGATGGAACAATTGATGACGTGCGCGCAAGCGGGAAAAGAAAAAGGCCCGGGGCTCTTTCGAACTCCGGGCCAAAAATTCCGGTCCAAGCTGCTACCAGAAGAAACCGTAAATGGCATCGACCACATAGCCCGAGCGCGTATCGACGAGCAGAACATCGTCATAGTAGCGCACCCAGCGGCAACCATAAGGCGCCGGCGGCAGTCGATATTCCCAAGGATCGTTCAGCCAGTAACGGTTTCCGAAGAAGAGCGAGTCGAGGTAGATGCCAATACCGAAGCGCCGATAGCCGTGACGATAGCCATAGGGATCATAGTAGCGCGGTTGCCGGTACTGGTGACGATACTGGTTGCGATAGCCCTGCCAGTCGTAGCGGCGATCACTGCGCCACGACCGGTTCCAGTCGCGATTGTTATAACCATTGTGCCAGTTCCGGTCATAGCGATTATCATCACCGCGCCGATCCCAACGGCCATCATCATCGCGATGCCAGCCGCCGCGATTTTCAAAACGACGACCGTCCCGATCACCATCCCAGTGCCGATTGTCATTGCGGTTGCCATCGAAGCGGCGATCGCCCGAACGTTGGCCATCCCGGTTATGACCGTCCCACTGGCGGCCATCATTGCGGTTGCCATCCCAGCGCCGCCCATCATTCCGGTTGCCATCATTCTGGCGTCCCTGCCAGTCCCTATTGCGCGGCTCTGCCGGAGCCTGAGGAGGAATGTTGGTCGTCATGACATCGCCACGACCCTGCCAGTTGCGGTTGCCATCGAAGCGGCCATCGCCCGCGCGTTGGCCGTCCCGGTTGTGACCGTCCCACTGGCGTCCATCATTCCGGTTGCCATCCCAGCGCCGCCCGTCATTCCGGTTCCCATCATTCTGGCGTCCTTGCCAGTCCCGGTTGCGTGGCTCTGCCGCAGCCTGAGGAGGGATATTGGTCGTCATGACATCGCCGCGACCCTGCCAGTTGCGATTGCCGCCCGATTGACCGGAAGGTAGCGCTTGGGGAAATGGCGCCGTTGGCACCTGAGGCCGGGCCTGTCCGCCGCCCCAATTGCCGCTTCGTTCCGCCCTGTCGGGCTCTGCCTGCACCTGACGCTGCTGGCGCTCTTCACGCGCCCGCGCCATCCCTTCAAACCGTGCCGAACGAGCCTCATTTATAGCTGGCTGGGCGGCTGGCGCCGTCTGGGAGGATTGACGTTCCTGCCTCTCATTCCGCGGGCCTGGTTCGCCCGCGTCCATGCCACCATTTCCGCGAAACTGGGCATAGGCTGGAACGGATGTGGCAGATGCCAGCAACAAAGCGAAGGTCAACAT
>JANLST010000438.1:0-3386 GCA_031362505.1 Sphingomonadales bacterium | reverse complement strand
ATGGCTGATCACCGCGACGCATCACCAGCGTCATCATGATGAATATCGCTGCAATTACGGGCTGTATTTCCGTTTCTGGGACAGGGTCTGCGGCACGGATCGCGGGCTTGGGCATTTTGGCAGCGCTGAGCATCGGGGCGGGCGAACCAGCCAGCCTTGATCTTTCCATCACCGGCTTGCGCAGCCTTCAAGGAAATGTCCTCGTCTGCCTGACGCCCAATGCCAAAGCGTTCCCCAATTGTGAAAAGGACGCGCAGGCCCGCAAGGCGGTCGTGCCTGCGGCCAAAGCGGCCAATATCCATTTCGCCGATCTTGCACCTGGCATCTACGCAATTGCGCTCGTCCATGATGAGAATGCCAATGGCAAGATGGACGTCGCCATCATGATCCCGCGCGAAGGCTATGGCTTTTCGAGGAACGCGATGGGCAGCTTTGGGCCACCCAAATTCGCCGCGGCCCAATTCGGCATTGCGTCAGGGGAGAATGTGCAGGGCGTGAAAGTCAAATACATGTTCTGACCCGGATCCCGATTGACGTCGGATCTCCGGGCCAAAATCTGATCATCAGGCGGCGAGTCTATCAACGACCGGGAAGTCGATCTCGGTGCCAAGGGCCTCATTGATATAGTTCGTCAGCGTGTTGAGAGCGACATGGGCAATAATCTCAACGATCTCACCGTCGCCATAGCCAGCGGCGCGCACGGCCTCGACGTCGGCTGTCGGAACAGCGCCGCGCGACTGCACAACGTTGACAGCAAAGCGGACTGCGGCGTCGGCCTTGGCATCGCTTGAGCGACCGTGGCGGTTGGCCGCGATTTCGGAGGCGTCCAGCTTGGCAAGGTTCGTCGCCAGATAGCTGTGTGCGGCGAGGCAATAGTCGCAACCATTGACCTGAGCGACGGCAAGCGCGATCCGTTCGCGTGTTGCATGGGTGAGCTTGCCCATGGCGAGTGCACCGTTGAGACCAAGATAACCTTCAAGCGCAGCAGGGCTGTTCGCGACGATACGAAACAGGTTTGGGACACTACCCAACTGCTTATTCACAGCCTCGAGCAGTTGGTGTGACGCTGTTGGAGCATCGGCGATCGTTGCGGGTGTCGGGATCCGGGACATGGGTTAATTCCTTCTGATATCGGCGGAGAATTCCGTCTGGTTCCCATCTAGTTCCGCAACAACGCAGTGATAATAGGGGCAATCAGCAAGATATAATTTCTGATTTAGGAATTATAATCGCCAGCCTTGCATGCGCCCGCGATCGCGCATCGCGTCAATAAAGGCGCGGGTCGACGCGGCGGCGCTACGACTGGCTTCGAAGAGAAGATTAACCGGCAAAGCGACGGGCGTGTCTGGGCGCAAGACTTCTATGAGTGTGCCAACGCGCAACAAATCATCCACTTGATAGCTCAACAAGTTGGCAATGCCGACGCCCGCCTCTGCTGCCGAAACAGCCGAATCGACCGTATTGAGAAGAAGCCTGGGCTGGACCGTAACCTGCTTCTCGCCACGCGAGCCAAAGCGCCACTCGTTGGCTCCGCGCGGTCCAGTCGTCGCGATCAGATCATGATCGGCAAGATCGTCTGCGGTATCGGGTGCAATGTGTCGGGCCAGATAGGCCGGGCTGGCGACGAGGACCTGTCGAACAGCGCCAATCGGAACGGCTTTCAAGGCTGAATCCGCAAGTGGACCGATGCGCACGGCAACGTCGATGCCTTCCTCGATGATCCGTACATTGCGATCGACAAGCATCATCCGGATATTGAGTTCCTGGTGTCTGTCGAGAAGTTCCGTGACAACCGGCAATACGTGGATACGCCCGAACGTGACTGGTGCTGTCACATAGAGCAAGCCGCGCGGCTCAGACTGCGCGCCAGACAGTGCGCGTTCGGCATCGCCCAGTTCATTGATGATCCGCCGTGCCTTTTCGAGGAAGCCCGCGCCTTCATCCGTCAGCGTGACAGCGCGGGTCGAGCGGTGGAACATCACAACGCCCAACCGCGCTTCGAGCTCGGCAATGCCGCGTGTGACAGCGGGCGGCGAAACTCTCAACGCTCGCGCCGCAGCGGCGAAGCCACCCCGATCCGCGACGGCGACGAACATTTCAAGTGTCTGGAGTCGGTCCATCTATTATTCCATATATTGAAATAGATTAGTTCAGCATTGATCAATTATCGAGTGGTTTGCAATGACCTAGTGCAATTCCAGCGCGGTCGGAAAAACCTCCCCCCTTTTGCCGGCCGCGCAATTCAAAGGATTACGACATGGCTCAGAATTACGTCCACACCCTGTTCACCGATGCCGCCCGGGCGATGCAGGAGGCGGATGGTTCGCGCGGCTCCTATGCCCGGATGGAAGAAGGGGCATCGGGCGAGCCCGACGCGATCTCCGATAAAGAGGCCGAATTCATCGCTGCGCGTGACAGTTTCTATCTGGCCAGCGTTACGAGCGAGGGCTGGCCCTATATGCAGCATCGCGGTGGACCGGCCGGGTTTCTGAAGGTGTTGCCAGGAAACCGGCTCGGCTTTGCTGACTATCGCGGCAACCGCCAGCATGTCAGCACGACGAACCTGATTGCAGAGCCGCGTGTGTCGTTGTTCCTGATGGATTACCCCAACCGCCGCCGCCTGAAAATTCTCGGTCGAGCGCGGATCGTTTCGGCCGAGGACGATCCGGAACTGGTCGCTTCGTTGATGCCCGAGGGTTACAAGGCTCTCGCCGAGCGCGCCTATATCATTGATTTGGTGGGCTTCGATTGGAACTGCCCGCAACATATCACACCGCGCTTTACCGAAGCTGAACTCGCGCAGGCGATCCGGCCACTGACCACCGAACTCAACCAGCTGCGCTCCGAAGTCGAACGCTTGCGGGCACTTTTGCCATCCAACCAGAACAATGGAGGATTGAAATGACCAAAGCCTTGACCAACGGCGCGCATCATGTGGGCCTGGCTGTGCCTGATCTGGACGCAGCGACCGGTTTTTTCTGCGATGCGCTTGGCTTTGCCCTCGCGGGAGAGCGCCCGGATTATCCCGCGCGATTTGTATCCGACGGAACCACGCTCATAACATTATGGCAGGTTTCCGATCCCCGGAACGCAACGCCTTTCGACAGGCGGGCAAACATCGGGCTTCACCATCTTGCGCTGGGCGTCGCAGACGATACGAACCTGGACACGGTTCATGCCCGTGTGGCGGCGCATCCCGGTGTCGCGGTCGAATTCGCTCCCGAGCCCATTCGCGAAGGTGCAAAGACACGTCACTTTATTTGCCAAATGCCCGGCGGAATCCGGATCGAGTTCGCTACTCCATTTGCTTGAACAGGATTGAAATCATGCAATCACGTCCTCCGTTTCCACCGTTCACATTTGAAACGGCTGCCCAAAAGGTTCGA
>JANLST010000075.1:0-3271 GCA_031362505.1 Sphingomonadales bacterium | reverse complement strand
GGGCTCAGTGCGGCCTCGATCGGGACACTCGGTGTCACCACGCCTGACGAGCGCGTGGTCACCGGCCTGACGACGCCTGATATTGTGACATTTCTCTCCAACATGGCCGGGTTAAGGCGCGAAGGTGTCACACATGTCGCGTATGAAGCGTCGAGCCACGGCCTTCACCAATACCGCGCCGAAGGCCCTCGCGTCGTTGCAGGGGCCTACACCAATCTGAGCCGCGACCATCTTGATTATCATGGGGACATGGCCGCCTATTTCACGGCCAAACTTCGGCTGTTCTCGGAAGTCATCGCTTCGGACGGCACGGCGGTAATCTGGGCCGATGACGCGCATGCCGGCCGAGTCATTGACCTTGCTCGTGAGCGTGGTTTGCGTCTTGTGCGGGTTGGTGAAGCAGGGGAGGAGTTGCGCATTCTTGGCAGGGCGCCAACCCAGCTTGGCCAAACTCTTACCGTTGCGGTTGACGGCAAGGAGCACAAGGTCAACCTGCCGTTGATCGGCGCGTACCAGGCAGCCAACTCTCTTGTCTCAGCGGCACTTGTGATCGCAACGGGCGGCGACGTGACAACGACGTTTTCAAACCTTTCGCGGCTTCAGCCGGTTCGCGGCAGGCTTGAAAGGGCCTGTATTACGCGATCAGGAGCCCCGATTTACGTCGATTATGCGCATACGCCCGATGCACTGGAAGCCGCCGTTGCAGCCTTGCGGCCGCATGCCAAGGGTCGACTGATCCTCATGTTCGGTGCCGGTGGAGACCGCGACAAGGGCAAGCGCATTGAAATGGGCAAGGTTGCAGCACGTGATGCCGACCTTGTGATCGTGACTGATGACAATCCGAGAACCGAAAATCCGGCGAGCATTCGTCAGATGATTCTCGAAGGCGCACCCGACGCGATGGAGATTGGAGGGCGTCGCGATGCGATTGCTGCTGCCATCGCGGCGGCCAGCCAGGACGATATCGTGCTGCTCGCAGGCAAGGGCCATGAGCAGGGTCAGATCGTTGGGGACCGGGTCCTGCCGTTTGATGATGTGTCCGTCGCGCGCGAGTGTGCAGCATGACCGCGCTTTGGACTTCAGCGGATATCGCCACTGCAACCGGTGGCTCTGCCTCCGCACCGTTTTTGGTAAATGGCGTCGCGTTCGACTCACGCGAAGTGGGGGCAGGTGATCTGTTCATTGCCCTGAAGGGCGAAAATACGGACGGCCATCGCTTCGTCGATGGCGCATTCGAACAAGGAGCGGCCGGGGCGATCACATCGCAACCGGTTGCCCATCCGCACATCCAGGTGGCAGATACAACTGCCGCACTGGATGCCCTTGGGGTCGCAGCAAGGGCACGTACCGCAGCAAAGATTGCGGGCGTAACGGGGTCGGTCGGCAAGACCGGCACCAAGGAGGCGCTGTCAGCCGCGCTCGCGCGGGGCAAGAGGGGCGCGGTACATCGATCGGTCAAAAGCTATAACAATCATACCGGCGTACCGCTCAGCCTTTCGCGCATGCCGGCAGACAGCGCCTTTGGTGTTTTTGAAATGGGGATGAATCATGCCGGAGAGCTTGCCGCGCTCACCCGCCTGGTCCGGCCGCATGTAGCACTGATCACGGCGATCGCTCCTGCGCACATCGAGTTCTTTGAATCCATCGAAGCGATTGCCGATGCCAAAGGCGAGATTTTTCAGGGGCTTGAGCCAGGCGGAACGGCCATCGTTCCGTTCGATAGTCCCCATCGTGATCGCCTCATTGGTCATGCAAGGCCTTATGCATCCAACATCCTGACGTTTGGCGTTGGCGACGGCGCGGATGTTCGCGCCCTCGACAGTGTTGCAACGCCTGGTGGAACCATGATCACAGCCATTCTTCCGCATGCCGAGATAACCTTTACCCTGTCTCAACCCGGCGATCATTGGGTGTCGAATGCGATGGCGGTGCTGGCGGCCACTCATGCTTTGGGGTGCGATCTGGCCGCGGCAGGTTTGGCGCTCGCCGATTTTTCCGGTTTACCGGGGCGGGGCGCGCATTACCGCATTCCCGTCGGGGACGGGGACGCTTTGCTTGTCGATGAAAGCTACAATGCCAATCCGACGTCGGTTGCGGCCACGCTTGAAGTTTTGGGAAAGACCGATGCAAAACGCCGCATAATCGTGCTGGGTGCAATGCGCGAACTGGGAACGATGAGCGATGCCCTTCATGCCGGACTCGCCGAACCCATACTCGCAGCGGGCGTCGATTATGCACTTCTCGTCGGTTCGGGGATCGAACCGCTCTCGCGGGCGCTTGAAGGCCGGATCGAATCCGCGCACTGGCCCGATGCGTCGTCGGCGGGTGAGTCTCTCCAAAAACTCATCCGTGCGGGCGACGCAATTCTCATCAAGGGCTCGAATGCAATTGGTCTCGGCCGAATTGTCGCAACGTTGAGGGGCGGGCAAAACTGATGTTATACCTGATTGCCGAGTATCTCGGCTTCCCCGGCATATTCAACCTGATCCGGTATTTGTCGTTCCGCACGGGAGGCGCGGTTGCGACTGCGCTCATCATAGGCTTGCTGATCGGGCCGAAATTCATCGGCTGGTTGCGCGTCCGCCAAGGCAAGGGGCAACCGATCCGCGACGATGGCCCGCAATCGCACCTCGCAAAGGTCGGGACGCCGACAATGGGCGGGCTGATGATCCTGACGGCCGTCTTCATATCGATCCTGCTTTGGATGGACCTTCGTAACATCTATGTCTGGTCATGCCTGCTGGTGATGGCAGGTTTTGGGTTGGTCGGGTTCAAGGATGATTATGACAAGGTCAAGAAGCGCAGCCACAAGGGGCTGTCAGGGCGCGTCAGATTGCTCTTCGAGTTCGCCATTGCTGCAGTCGCGGTTGCCCTCATCACATGGCAATCGGGAACCCTTCTCTACCTGCCGTTCGTCAAGGGTCCGGTCGCCGATCTTGGTTATTTCTATATCGCCTTTGGGGCGTTCGTGATTGTCGCGTTCGGCAACGCCGTCAATCTCACCGACGGGCTGGACGGACTTGCGACGATGCCCGTGATCATTGCCTGTCTGGCTTTCATGCTGATCGCCTATCTTGTCGGTAATGTGAAATATGCCGAATATCTGGGTATTCCCTATGTGAAGGGCGCGGGCGACCTGACCGTGTTGTGCGGCGCAATCGTGGGGGCAGGGCTTGCCTTTCTCTGGTTCAACGCGCCGCCTGCTGCGGTGTTCATGGGCGACACGGGCAGCCTTGCACTGGGCGGGACGCTCGGCACGATTGCGGTGGTT
>JANLST010000074.1:0-2448 GCA_031362505.1 Sphingomonadales bacterium | reverse complement strand
GTGATCCTGACGAAAGACCTCGATGACGAAACGCTTGAAGCCATCCTCAATGCCGAAATCCCCGAAGAGGCCAGGCGGCTCGACCGCCTTATGGACGACGCCAAAGCCGACTGACGTCATTTCATACGCCTATCTCTGGGCACGCGAGGCAGCGAAGGGCCGGGATGATGCGGTCAAGGATCGACCCGCCGTGGTTGTCCTCGCCGTGACAGTCAAAAACGGGCTGACCGAAGTTGTCGTCGCGCCTGTCACGACCCAATTTCCAGGGCCGGAGGATGTCAGTATCGAAATTCCGGCACAGGTGAAAAAGCATCTCGGGATGGACGATCGGCGAAGCTGGATCGTGACGGGCGAACTCAATCGCTTCAACTGGCCCGGCCCCGACATACGCCCTGCCCCAAGCCAGTCAGACCGCTCACCCTATTATGGCAAGATACCGGGTCGGCTGCTCGAAATCGTTCGGGAGGCGATGCGCCTGCATGTGAAGGCGGGGCGCCTCAAAGTAACGAAGCGGAGCGAGTGACGATATGACCGACACAGCGATCACAGGCACGTGCCATTGCGGCGCCGTCCGCATCACCCTGCCGCGCACGTCGGAGTTTGTGAACGAATGCAACTGCACGCTGTGCACGAAGCTCGGCGGGCTCTGGTGCTATTTCCCGGAAGACGCGGTGCGGATCGAAGCCGCGCCGGGCGCGCTGGCCGCCTATATCCGCGCCGACCTGGACGAAACCTGGCTCTCCACCCTCCACTGCACCATTTGCGGCTGCACGACGCACTGGACGCCGCTGCCGGAAAGGGCGCTCGACCGGATGGGCGTGAATCTGCGGATGTTCGCGGAGGATGTGCTGGCGGGGGTTGAGGTGCGGAAGGTGGATGGGCGGGGGTTGTAGGGGCTTTTGGAATTGGGGGGGGTGCACCGGCTGTTGCAATTCACTGTAATTCTTTGCATCCGCCAGAGAGTTCCGGCGGGTTGATTGAAGGACATCCTCGATCATGATAGGAAAACCCTATGACGACACAGCCGCAGCACGAAACGCTCAATATCGAAGAGCAGTTGGCGCGGATCGCGCAGATGCGGATCGACAGCGAAAAAAGCCAGGCCCAGACGCACAAACTCATCGAGGAAACGCGGCTTGTAACCCCGCAGGTGATTTTCCAGGGCGCCATTGCCATGGCGGCATTGCTGGGTGCCGGCGCGGCGCTTGCGAAGCTGTTCTTTCCGGGCTGAGTTTGGGGAGGGGGCGCGCTGTACCTGTCGCCGTAATTCCTGGCGCATTCGCGGCCTATATCCGCGCAGACTTGGATGAAACCTGGCTCTCCACCCACCACTGCACCATCTGCGGCTGCACGACGCACTGGACGCCGCTGCCGGAACAGACGCTCGACCGGATGGGCGTGAATCTGCGGATGTTCGGGGATGATGTGCTGGCGGGGGTAGAGGTGAGGAAGGTGGATGGGCGGGGGTTGTAGGGGCTTCTGGAATTGGGGGTTAAGTAAACTGTCACCGAAATTCCCTCCGGCTGGGGGTGACCACCATGAAAAGAGCGGACGCGACCAGCCAATGGACGCGGGCGCACTCTCTAAACTGCCAAGACTCACCAGCTGGCCCTTTCCAAAGCCGCCGCGCTCGGGCATTCACCCGTAAATGAAGCGGAAGGGAGCCCGGACATGAACGCATTTCGTCTCTATCTGATCGCCGCCTGGGCGGCGCTGCAAGTCTATTCCGCCAAGGTCGGCCAAGTGCACGGCCTTGATCAGATCGGCCCGGAATTCAACAGCGCGGTCGCCGCGATGACTTGGCAGGGCCAGATGAACGTCGATTTCGCCGCAGCGCTTGCCCTCTCCGGGCTGTGGGCCGTCTGGCGCAACGGCTGGAGCCTGCTCGGCTGGGTGCTGGGGATCGCCTGCTTCATAGCCGGCACCACCGTATCGATGGCCTACGTCCTGTTCCTGACCTTCCGCGAGAAGGGCGACATGAAGCGCGTCCTGCTCGGCGTCCACGCAGGCTAGACCCCCCAACGCCGCTGGACCGACCGAGGGTTCACAGTCCTTGGATGATGAACACCCGCTAGTCAGCCCCGGCGAAGCGCACGGTTTGGCGGTTGACCCGGTTCCGGAAAATGCCTCCAGTGAGAATGAGAGGAATCTGGCAAAATCTGTCCGTCGTCAGAACGTTTGGCGCAGTTCGCTGCGTCGATTGGCGGAGTGCGGCCATCACCGCAAGCTGGCAGCGTAACATCAACCCGCAGGGGCTTCTGACCGTTTGGATCGGCAAGACCCATCCCCACGAAAAGGTCGCGGCGCTGCGCCATCCGCAGCGCGACACGCTGCACCTGTCGTGCTCGGGCGCAGACGTCAGCTTTTTGAATATCGACGCGCACTAGGGCCTTGCGGCGGTTCGGCCTGCGGGGTGTCCGCGTTGCTTCAATATCTGGCGCGGGTAAG
>JANLST010000031.1:0-13413 GCA_031362505.1 Sphingomonadales bacterium | reverse complement strand
CTCACTGAAATCTCGGCGCAGCTTCGCTCCCGCCTTGCGCGCGGCGCGATCCATGACGGTCAGCAGGCCGGAATGCGATACCATAAAGCGTTACTCCGCCCGCTTTACATATTCTTGCGCGTAAACATCGACCACAATCCGCGTCCCCGCGCCAATATGAGGCGGAACCATAATGCGCACGCCGTTTTCGAGAATGGCGGGCTTGTAGGATGACGACGCCGTCTGCCCCTTTACCACTGCATCCGCCTCGATAATCAGCGCCTCAATGGTATCGGGAAGTTGCACCGAAATCGGGCGCTCTTCCCAAAGCTCCATTACGACGTCCATGCCATCCTGGAGAAACGCTGCGGCGTCGCCAAGGATACCGGAATCAAGCGAAACCTGCTCATAGGTCTCTTTGTCCATGAATGTCAGCGTATCGCCTTCGGCAAAAAGAAACTGGAAATCCTTTGTGTCGAGCCGCACTTTTTCAAGTGTTTCGGCAGAGCGAAAGCGGACATTGTTCTTTCGCCCATCGATCAGGTTCTTCATTTCAACCTGCATATAGGCCCCGCCCTTGCCCGGCTGGGTATGCTGAATCTTCACGGCGCGCCAAAGCCCGCCTTCATATTCAAGGATATTACCGGGGCGAATCTCGACCGCGTTGATTTTCATGTGTCACCTGATGGGATTGAAAGAGCCGCGCGGGCCATTAGCCTTTGCAGGGCGAAGGGGCAAGCAGGCGGATTTCTGCTCGGCTCCAACCCGGTCCAAGACCAGCATCAGGACATTTCAGATTTCCAGAGTCATCACCGGCTATTCGGGGACAAGTTCCCCGGACCCGCCGAATTCAGACGGAAAGTCCTTCATCTTGGGTAGGCCATCTCGCATCGGCAACACCGTCTCGGAATAGTTTATGTGAACGCCGGGAGCGAAATCGAGGGTGGGAATGGTCGCGGCGAATACATCCACCAAGCCCAACGGTGGATGGCTGGTCATGAGATGACCCCCACATTTCGTGCAATATTGGCGCTGGCTGAGCGGAGTCTTCTGAAATGTCGCAACATGCTCGGCGCCCGAAACCACGACAACATTTTCGGGCTTCCACAGGCTGAATGCATTGACCGGGCCACCGGACCAGGACCGGCAGGACGCACAATGACAATAGCCCATCCCTTCGGGCGATCCCGCAACTTTCAGTTCAACCGCTCCACAAAAACACTTTCCATTGTGAGACATGGTCACCTCCATATTGCTGGGCCCTCAGCAGGTTGGAAATACCAGATTTCTTTGCTTCCACAAACAATGACGAAGTGCGCTCACTTCGCATGTTCATCATGGCAACCTTACACATCGGTGTTGATAGAGCAGATTTCGCGCTGACTCCAATATGACGGCGCGCATTTCAGGCTGGACGATCCGGCCTCGTCGCGGCACAGGGTTTCGCATGACTGCCAATCCCCCACTCAAAGCCACCATCATTCCGGTGACCCCGCTGCAGCAGAATTGCTGCCTGATCTGGTGCACAGAAACCATGCGCGGGGCTTTTACCGATCCCGGCGGCGATCTTGATCGGTTAAAAGCCGCCGCCGCGCAACAAGGTGTGACGGTTGAAAAGATTCTGCTCACCCACGGTCATCTCGATCATTGCGGACAATCGGGCATGCTTGCGAAGGAATTGGGCATTCCAATCGAAGGACCGCACGAAGCGGATCGCTTCTGGATTTCACGCCTTGGCGACGATGGCAGCAAATACGGAATGCGAGCCGAAGTGTTCGAGCCAGACCGCTGGCTGGAGAATGGCGATACCGTCACGGTCGGCAATCTTGTGCTCGATGTCTATCACTGCCCTGGCCATACGCCTGGCCATATTGTCTTCCACCACGCGCCATCCAAACTGGCGATCGTGGGCGACGTGCTGTTCCAGGGATCCATCGGCCGCACCGATTTTCCGATGGGCAATCACCAGCAATTGATTGATTCAATTACCGGACGACTTTGGCCCTTGGGCGACGACACGGCCTTCGTCCCTGGGCACGGGCCAATGTCAACCTTTGCCCACGAACGTAAGACCAATGGCTATGTCTCCGACTATGCGCTGGCTTAGCTAGCCGGCCGGAACGGCTTCGACGGCAGGCGCGGTGATCTTTCCGTCCGAACTATGTGCCGTGTATACTGCAAAACCGGCAAGCCCCGTCATGATGAGCAACGTTAGTATAATGCCAATCGGCCTGCCTTTCGCCATGCCATCCATTCCCAATGCATGAACAATACGGGCGACCATATAAACAGCCATCACGGCCCAAAGCCAGGTGGATGTCCCCGTCGCTAGTTCGATAAGAGCGATCAGGATAAGCACAAACGGCGTGAATTCAACGAAATTGGCCTGCGCTCGCATGCGGCGGATCACCTTTTCATTTCCGCCATCGCCGATAGAAACCTTTTCCGACGTACGTACCTGACCGATGCGAATGCCGAGCCACAAGTTGATAAAGGCTGCAGCGGCGGCCGCGCTGAGTGAAATTGGCAGGATCATGTTGGTGCTTCCCCTTTGTTGTCAGTATGCTGGTTGCCACGGGAACGCCACACTTGCAACGTCTGCGGGAATCGCTATAGGCGCTCGCTCACTGTGACAGTCCGGCCGCGTGCGGACGCGGCCTTGTATAGGGCCGCTGTTCTTTGCATCGCGACCTGCACTGTTGCAAACCGGATCAACAGACGAAAAGACAGGTGCCGAGATGGCCGTTCCAAAAAGA
This sequence comes from Sphingomonadales bacterium, assembly GCA_031362505.1. Classification (GTDB taxonomy): domain Bacteria; phylum Pseudomonadota; class Alphaproteobacteria; order Sphingomonadales; family Sphingomonadaceae; genus Aquisediminimonas. Next base: position 10,678 of record JANLST010000031.1, on the reverse strand, counting down.
AAAACCTCGCCTTCCAAGCGCAACATGCGCCGCAGCCACGACTCTCTGCGAGTCGAAGCCTTTCAGGAATGCTCCAATTGTGGAGAACTAAAGCGCCCACACAATTTGTGCGCCGCTTGCGGCCATTATAATGGCCGTGAAGTTGTCAGTATTTCCGGCTAACGCCGTTTCAACAAAATAGCCGGGAGATGGGCCAAGTGGCAGATGCGCCACGACTAGCCATCGACGCGATGGGGGGCGATGAGGGGCTGGCAGTCATGCTGCGCGGCGTTGCACTCGCCCGCCGCCGTTGGCCCGGCCTGACCTTCAGCCTTGTCGGCGACAAAACCGCAATCGCTGCTGCGCTTGAAAACCATCCCAATCTCAAAGCCAATTCTCAGATCATCCATGCGCCTGAGGTTATTTCCGGCAGTGACAAGCCTGGACAGGCGATTCGCCGCGCCAAGACCACATCTATGGGGATCGCGATTGATCAGGTGAAGCAAGGGCTTGCTGGAGCGGCCGTTTCGGCCGGCAATACCGGTGCACTGATGGCGATGGCCAAACTATCGTTGCGAACCATGCCGGGGATCGACCGACCGGCCTTGGCCGCCCTTCTGCCGAGCCTTGGTGACACCGATTTTGTCATGCTCGATCTGGGCGCCAACACCGAATGTGAAGCGCGCAACCTGATCGAGTTTGCAATCATGGGTGCGGCCTATGCACGGATCGCATTGGGCATTGAGCGGCCGCGCGTTTCGCTTCTCAATATCGGTACCGAGGATTTGAAGGGCACTGATGAAATCCGCGATGCCGCCGCGATTCTGCGCGATTCTGCTCACCTTCATATGACCTTCAACGGTTTCATGGAGGGTGACAAGATTTCCCGCGGTGAAGCCGATGGTGTCGTCTGCGACGGTTTTTCGGGCAATATTGCCCTGAAAACAATGGAAGGAACCGCTCGGTTCGTCACCGATCTTCTGCGCCGTGCCTTTACCAGTTCGATCCGTTCAAAATTCGGGTTCCTGATCTCGCGCCCAGCTACAGAGTTGATGCGACACCATCTGGATCCGAACAATCATAATGGTGCCGTCTTCCTTGGACTCAATGGCGTTGTGGTCAAAAGTCATGGCGGAGCAACTGACTATGGCGTTGCCAACGCAATCGGGGTTGCAGCAAAACTTGTCGCGGAAAAGATCACAAGCCGGATTACCGATGATCTCGCCAACATTAAGGCCTCAGCCTCATGACCTTGCGTGCACGTATCCTTGGCACGGGCTCTGCATTGCCAACCAGACGTGTGTCGAATGCTGAGCTCGCCGAACAAGTCGATACGTCCGATGAATGGATTGTCGCGCGGACGGGAATACGGTTTCGTCACATCGCGGGCGATGACGAAACTACGGCAACGCTTGCCACTGATGCATCCCGAAAGGCACTTGGAGCCGCCGGAATCGGTGCCGACGAGATTGACTTGATCATCTTGGCAACCGCCACACCGGACCAGACGTTCCCGGCAAGCGCGACAAAGGTTCAAGCCGCGCTCGGCATCAATGATTGCATCGCCTTTGATGTTGCTGCGGTCTGCTCCGGCTTTCTCTATGCGCTTTCTGTTGCCGACAGCATGATTGTCAGCGGTGCCGCGCGAACTGCGCTTGTCATAGGATCGGAAACATTCAGCCGGATCCTCGACTGGGAGGATCGCACAACGTGCGTCCTTTTCGGAGATGGTGCCGGTGCTGTCGTCTTGCGCGGCGAAGTGGGTGAAGCCGGCATCCTTGCCTCGGCGCTCCACGCCGATGGACGCCACAATGGTCTTTTGTATGTTGATGGAGGACCATCCACCACCGGAACGGTCGGCAAGGTGCGAATGAGGGGCTCGGAGGTCTTTCGCCACGCCGTGACCAACCTTGCCTCGGTAATGGGTGAAGTGCTCGCCAAGGTTGGGCTGTCGACAACCGATATTGACTGGGTTGTGCCGCATCAAGCCAATGCCCGCATCCTTGACGCAACCGCGCGAAAACTTGGCCTTCCGCCAGAGAAAGTGATCGTCACAGTCGACCAACATGCAAATACGTCTGCCGCATCCGTTCCGTTGGCGCTTGACCTCGCCGTTCGGGATGGCCGCATCAAGCCGGGGAACCTCGTCGTCCTTGAAGCCATGGGTGGAGGATTTACCTGGGGAGCAAGTGTCGTAAGAATGTAGGTTTACAAGCAATTGACCTTGTCTGTGATGGCGATAAAAGGGGTTAGGAGTTTGTGTAGGGGGAAAATTCAATGGCTGATACTGGTACGTTGACGCGCGCTGATCTGTCAGAAGCTGTTCACAACGAAATCGGGCTTTCTCGGGCGGAGTGCTCCGAACTGGTGGAAGCGATTCTTGGCCAAATGGGAAATGCCCTGGCCGATGGACAGAACGTCAAGATTTCAGGTTTTGGTACGTTCAATTTGCGCGACAAGCCCGAGAGGGTCGGGCGCAATCCAAAGACAGGCGTTGAAGTGCCAATAGCACCGCGAAGAGTATTGACGTTCCGCGCAAGCCAGAAGATGCGAGAGCAGATTACCAAGACCGGCTAGGGGAAAACATGGCAGAGACCACAAAAAGCGCGTCAGCCTTTCGCACCATTGGCGAACTGTCACACGATCTTGGCCTCCCACAGCATATCCTGCGCTATTGGGAAACACGATTTCCACAGTTGAGGCCGCTACAGCGTGCCGGTAATCGTCGCTATTATCGCCCCGAAGATGTGGCTTTGGTCAAACGGATCAATGGACTGCTCAACCGTGAAGGATACACGGTAAAGGGCGTGCAAAAATTGCTCTCCGAAAGTGGAGGCAGGGCAACGTCCATAGTTGCGATCGCCCCGGCAGCGCCGGAATCCGCTGTTCCTGCGATCCTCAACGAGTTGCGTGCAATCCGCGATCGGCTTGCCAAGGCCCTCGCCGCCGATGATGTGGCGGCGCGCATCTAATAGCCGACTAGAATCGCAGCGCCTTAACAGTTCTCACACCTGGCAATTTACAGGCCTCCCAAAGCACAGGCTCGGGAATCGCTTCGTCCATCGAAAGCAGCAGCATCGCTTCACCTCCGGCCGAACGCCGGCCGAGATGGAAAGTGCCAATGTTAAGTCCGGCTTCGCCCAGGAGCGTTCCGACGCGACCGATAAAGCCCGGCGCATCCTCATTGACGATATAGAGCATGTGCCCGTCAAGATCGGCTTCGACCTTGATGCCGAATGCCTCGACCAGCCTCGGTTCGCCGTTCCCGAACAGAGTGCCGGCAACTGAACGATCGCCTTGGCTCGTTTCGACTGTTACCCGCACCAACGTGTGGTAATCGCCCTCACGATCATGCCGGACTTCGCGGACGTCGAGCCCCCGCTCCTTGGCCATGAAGGGCGCATTGACCATGTTGACTGTATCCGAATAGCGCCGCATCAAACCGCATAGCACGGCACCTGTAATCGGCTTGACGTTGAGTTGCGCCGCGGCACCTTCAACTTCGATGGCGATCTTTGTCAAATTGTCATGCGCCAATTGGCCAACCAAGCTACCGAGCTTTTCAGCAAGCGCCATATACGGCCTCAACTTGGGCGCTTCTTCGGCAGAGAGTGATGGCATGTTGAGCGCATTGGTCACACCGCCATTGACGAGATAGTCCGCCATTTGCTCAGCGACTTGCAATGCAACGTTGACTTGTGCTTCGTTCGTCGAAGCGCCCAGGTGCGGGGTGCAGATGAAATTTGGCGTGCCAAACAAAGGCGATTGCTTGGCCGGTTCTTCCACGAACACGTCGAGCGCCGCGCCGCCGATATGGCCGCTGTCGAGCCCTTCTTTCAGCGCCACTTCGTCAATCAGGCCGCCGCGCGCACAGTTGATGATTCGCACACCTTTTTTGGCCCTCGCCAAATTCTCTCTCGAAAGGATATTGCGGGTCTGATCGGTCAATGGCGTGTGCAACGTGATGAAATCTGCCTTGGCCAGCAGCGTATCAAGATCGGCCTTTTCCACCCCCATTTCGATGGCGCGTTCGGGCGTCAGGAAGGGATCGAACGCCACGACCTTCATCTTGAGGCCCAACGCGCGGCTCGCGACGATCGAGCCAATATTGCCGGCGCCGATCAAGCCAAGCGTCTTTCCGGTGACTTCGACACCCATGAAGCGGTTCTTTTCCCACTTGCCCGCCTGGGTAGACACATCGGCTTCCGGCAGTTGACGGGCGAGCGCAAACATCAGCGCGATGGCATGTTCGGCGGTTGTGATCGAATTGCCGAACGGGGTATTCATCACCACCACGCCCTTGGAGGAGGCGGCAGGGATATCGACATTGTCGACACCGATCCCGGCGCGACCGACGACCTTCAAATTGGTCGCCGCATCAAGGATGGCCTTGGTCACCTTGGTCGAGGAACGGATGGCAAGGCCGTCATATTTGCCGATGATCGCGATCAGTTCTTCAGGCGTCTGACCCGTGATTTCATCGACTTCGCAGCCACGTTCGCGAAAGATTTGCGCAGCATTTGGATCCATCTTGTCGGAAATGAGCACTTTTGGTTTGGTCATATTCTTGTTCCTTGTTCGTCATTCCAGCGAAGGCTGGAGTCCCATTTTTTCAAAAGGGTGAAGGGATATCCCGGCGTTTGCCTAGATGAAGGATTAGCTGTTGGTCGTCGCCCAGGCCCAGTCGAGCCAAGGGCCGAGTGCTTCGATATCCGAGGTGTCCACCGTTGCGCCGCACCAGATGCGCAGGCCCGGAGGGGCATCGCGATAGCCGGCGATGTCATAGGCGGCGCCTTCAGTGTCGAGCAGGCCGGCAAAGCTTTTAATCAAGGTTTCGTCCGCCCCTTCAACCGTAAGGCAGACGGACGTGGTCGACCGCGTCTCAGGATCCTGGGCGAGATGACCCAGCCAGGGACGGTCGGCCACGATCCGGCCGAGCGCCGCAGCGTTGGCGTCAGAGCGTGCGATCAACCCGCGTAGCCCGCCGACCGATTTCGCCCATTCGAGCGCGAAGATTGCGTCCTCCACTGCCAGCATTGAAGGGGTGTTGATCGTTTCGCCCTTGAAGATTCCTTCATTGAGTTTGCCCTTCGCCACCAACCGGAAGATCTTGGGCAGCGGCCATGGGGGCGTGTAGCTTTCGAGCCGTTCGACGGCGCGCGGGCCAAGAATCAGGATGCCATGCGCGCCTTCGCCGCCCAGCACTTTCTGCCAGCTAAAGGTCGCCACATCCAATTTATCCCAAGGCAGATCATAGGCGAACACGGCGCTGGTCGCGTCGCAGATGGAAAGGCCTTCGCGGTCTGCAGCAATCCAGTCGCCATTGGGAACGCGTGCGCCAGAGGTCGTGCCGTTCCATGTAAAGACGACATCATCCGCCCAGTTTACGCCGGAGAGATCGGGGATTGCCCCATAGGGTGCGGTGATCTTCGTCGCATCGAGCTTCAATTGTTTGATGTCGTCCGTGACCCAGCCTTCGCCAAAGCTTTCCCAGGCAAGCATCGTCACGCCGCGCGCGCCTAGCATCGACCAGAGCGCCATTTCAACGGCTCCGGTATCAGAGCCGGGAACGATGCCTATGCGGTGCGTATCGGGCACCTGTAACACCTCGCGGGTCAGTTCGATCGCGAGTTGCAACCGTGCCTTGCCGATCTTTGCGCGATGGGAGCGGCCCAGCGATTCCGTTTTGAGTTTGGAAGCTGACCAGCCCGGCGGCTTTGCGCAGGGTCCGGAGGAAAAAAATGGTCGCGCAGGTTTCCCTGCGGGCTTGGTAACTGTCATGTCTAGCGTCTCCTTGCAGAGAGCTCGCGCGGCGTTGGGACCGCGTGGCCCGGAGCCGCCCCTAGAGGCCACCAAGCGAATGTCAACCCGCGCATCACGATGAAGCGAACGAGAAATTAGTGGAACGTTAACCTTGATCGCTCCAAAATCACCTCATGAAACGATCATGGTCATCACTGGCGCTTATGGCATCGCTGGCGGCATGCGTCGGGCCGCCGGACGGTCATCGTCCATCCGGGCAACGCCCGGTTCAGATCACTCCGCAGGGCCCGGAACTCAAGCAGTGCCTGGCTGACCTGAGTCGCCTCAGGGCACGTTATTCCCTGCTTCCGGATCAGAATTACGGTGCCGGGTGTTCGACCATCTCGTCTGTCAACCTGACCAGCGTCGGAATTCCGATCACAAATGTCTCGGCGATCCAGTGCACGCTCGCCCGAACACTCGCCTTTTGGACCCGCGAGGACGTGCAGTCAGCAGCGCGACGGATATTCGGCAACCCCGTCGTGCGCCTCGAAAGTTTCGGAAGCTATAGTTGCCGCAACATCAAAGGCCGCCCGCAGATGGCGGGTACGCGTTCAGAGCATGCGACCGCCAATGCGGTCGACATATCCGGCTTCGTCCTCGCCGACGGACGCCGAATCACGATTGAAAATGGCTGGCATGGCTCGAATGACGAACGCGAGTTTCTTCGTTCGATCCGCGAGTCCGCCTGCAAACGGTTTCAGACAGTGTTGAGCCCGGACTTTAATGCGGCCCATCACGATCACTTGCATTTCGATCTGGGACGGGGACCATTTTGCCGCTAGTGGCTGTCCGATGACTGAAACACATGTTCCCGCGCGGATCTTCGCGCGCGCCGCCCAGGATGCAGAAGCTGCCAAAAAGGCTATTTCTACGCCGCAAACCGAGGCTGCCTCCTATCGCCTTGCCTATCAGGACGAAGAGTTCCTGCTGCGTGAGGATCTGCGTCCAGTCCGCTTCCAGCTCGAATTGCTCAAGACCGAATTGCTTCTGGACGAGGCGAAAATCGGATCAACCATTGTATTTTATGGATCCGCCCGCATTCCAGAGCCAGGTGCAACGGCCGATGCCGCAACACAAGAAATTGCGCGGCGATTGGAGGCCAAGTCCAGCTATTATGATGTATCGCGCGCACTTGCCGCGCTGGCCAGCCAGTCAGGACGCGATGAGGACGGCATGCGACAATTCGTTGTTTGCTCCGGTGGCGGCCCCTCAATCATGGAAGCGGCCAACCGCGGTGCGGCCGATGTCGGGGCGGAATCGATAGGCCTCAATATCGTGCTTCCTCACGAGCAAGCACCAAACAGCTATGTGACGCCGGGGTTAAGTTTTCAGTTTCACTATTTCGCGCTCAGGAAGATGCATTTCTTGCTGCGTGCCCGAGCAGTTGCCGTGTTCCCGGGTGGTTTTGGAACACTCGACGAAATGTTCGAGCTGCTTACACTGATGCAGACCGGCAAGACGAAGAGGATGCCCGTGCTTCTCTATGGCAAGGAGTTCTGGAGCCGGATCGTCAATTTTCAGGCGCTCGTTGAGGAAGGCGTAATTTCACCCGAAGACCTCGACCTGCTGACTTTTGTCGAAACGGCGCAGGAAGGCTGGGACGCCATCCAGCATTTTTACGGCAAATCCTGAGGAAGATTATTGCTTTGCAGCGGCATCCGCAGGCGCGGCGGCGTTCGCTGCTGCATCCGCAGCAGGAGCAGTCGCAGCAACGTCAACTGCCGGAGGCGGAGGCACAGGGAGATTTGATCCCTGGTCATTGATATACCGGATCACACTTGCCCGATCTTCCGGGTTCGACAGCCCGGCAAAACTCATTTTCGTGCCGTTGACGTACTTCTTCGGAGATTTCAGCCATGCGTCCATCGCATCCCAGTCCCAAACGCCGGGCACTGCCAGCATCCCGGGAGAGTAACCAAAGCCGGCCATATGACCGTGCTTCTTTCCCATAACCCCGTAAAGGTTCGGACCGACCCCGTTGGCACCGCCTGAGGTGATCGTATGGCAAGACGTACACTTCTTGAAAATTTCTGCGCCCTTCACAGGATCGCCTGCCGAAAAATCAACGGGTTTTGCGGCTTCGCTACCTCCTGATCCGCCTTCAGGCGCAGCATCGGCAACCTCAAAGCCGCCCTTCTCCACCTTCTCGTGTTTGAAATATTCGCCCGACAGGATCGTTCCCCCCAGCGCAACTATGCCCGCGAAAAGCGCCCACCCGGCTGCTGTGTTGAAACGATCATCCATGTGTCGAACCTCTGTTCCCGAACCCCGTGAATCGAGGTCGCTTTAGTCGGGCATTGAACGCTTCGCAAGCCGCGGTTTGTATCAAGCTTGCACCTTGGCAACAGGCCCCCTAAGCGCTGCCGGCAATGGAGAATTATCCCGCCCCTGCCCGCCCGCTTGTTGCGGCAATGACGGCCGAAGCGGCTGCTGATCCGAAGCGTGCTGTCGCATTCCAGGGCGCTCCCGGCGCCAACTCGCATATTGCCGTTCAACAGGCATTGCCGGATGGACTCGCGCTTCCATGTTTCAGTTTCCCCGATACCATCGATGCCGTGCGTGAAGGGCGTGCTGCCAAGGCAATGATTCCGATCGAGAACTCCCTCCATGGCCGCGTTGCCGATATCCATTTTCTGTTGCCGGAATCGGGGCTGGTCATCACCGGCGAATATTTTCTGCCAATCACTTACGCAATGATGGGCACCGGATCGCTTGATGGAGTCAAGCAGGCTATCAGCCATCCGCAGGCGCTGGGCCAGTGTCGGCACTGGTTGCGCGCACGAGGTATCCAGCCGGTCGGCTATCCCGATACTGCGGGCGCAGCGGCGCGGGCGGCTGAACTTGGCGATTCGAGTGTCGCGGCGATTGCGCCTGCTGGAGCAGCAGAGGTGTATGGCCTCAAGATCCTTGCTGATGCGCTTGAAGATTCTGGTGACAATATGACGCGATTCGTCATACTCGCGCGTTCCGGGGAGCCAGCGCCGAATGAAGGCGTGGTGATGACAACCTTCGTGTTCGAAGTGAAGAACATTCCCGCTGCGCTCTACAAGGCTATGGGCGGGTTTGCCACCAACGGGGTGAATATGACCAAGCTGGAAAGCTACCAGCGTGGTGCAAGTTTCTCGGCGACAACCTTCTTTGCCGATATCGAGGGGCATCCAGATGACCCCGCCGTTGCCAGGGCGCTCGAAGAGCTCCAATTCCACTCGCGCTCGTTGCGTCTGCTCGGCACATATCCGCAGGGACGCAAGCGCGGCTGACCTGAGCGGCGATCAACACGAGTTGGCGCTGATCGGATGATGGACACCAGTCAACGCATCTATTTCGATTAGACAGTTCGACCTTCTAATCTTAGAAGGTCGAATTGTTTATCTCCAATGAAACCAAATGCCTGAACTTGACGTATACCATGTTCAACAGCAAGGTTTAGGAAATGTCTCTACTGCATGCCGTGTTTCGTCGGCTCATTAAAAAAGGTGTAGTGACTCTCATCGAACCGGGCGACCGGCGACAGGTGTTCGGAACGCCCCATCCTGATTTTCCTAATGTCACGCTCCGTCTTCAAAGTCGGCGGGTGGCCTTCGATATATTGCGATCCCCACGCCTGGGCTTCACCGAAGCCTTTATGAATGGCGGTGTCTCGATTGAACAGGGAGACATCCTGGATTTCATTCAGATAGTTCGGGGGAACAATCCTTGGGACAGCGGTCGCGACATGGACGATCACGGAAAGTTCAAACGGACATTCAAACGCCTGACGCGCGGTTTTGACCAGATCAATTATCGCCGCCAGGCGCGACGCAATGTCGCCCATCATTACGATCTGTCGGAGCGACTTTACGATCTCTTCCTTGACCGCGACCGGCAGTATAGCTGCGCCTACTTTTCAGATCCGTCGAACAGCCTCGAACAGGCGCAGAATGACAAAAAGGCCCATATAGCTGCAAAGCTGGCCTTGTCGCCGGGGCAAAGGGTGCTCGATATCGGCTGCGGTTGGGGCGGCATGGCGCTCTATCTTCACGAGACGGCCGGCGTCGATGTTTTGGGGATCACCTTGTCCCAAGAGCAATTGCAAGTTGCGAAAAAACGCGCTGCAGATGCCGGCGTTTCGGACCATGTTCGCTTCGAACTGATCGACTATCGCGACCTTAAGGGTTCGTTCGACCGGATCGTTTCAGTCGGCATGTTCGAACATGTCGGTGTGCCCAATTTCCAGGATTTCTTCCGCCGATGCCACAATCTCCTGACGCCGGACGGCGTTATGGTTCTCCACACGATCGGCCGGATGGGCGGGCCCGGCAGCACTGACGCCTTCACCCGGAAATACATTTTCCCCGGCGGCTATATCCCGGCCTTGTCGGAGATAATGGCGGGCAGCGAGCCCAATAAGCTGATGGTCACGGACATTGAAGTTCTGCGGCTGCACTACGCCCTTACCATCCGCGAATGGTATCGGCGCACCTGGGAGGCACGGGACGAGATCGAGGCGCTCTATGATCCGAAATTCTTTCGTATGTGGACGCTCTACCTCGCTGGAGCCGCCACGGTTTTTGAACACGGCGGGATGGTCAATTACCAGCTTCAATATTCACGCAACCGGCATACCCTGCCCATCACGCGCGACTATATGTTCGCAGTGGAACGCTCTGCCGGTCCGGCCGACGCAATCGCGCATCCGACCGAACCGCATGTGCTGGCGCAGGCCTTTTGAAGGCTATCAGTTTCGCGCCTTTTCCATCACAATCCAGTCATCGATCTGCCGCTCGAGCACGTCGAGCGGCACCGGCCCTTGCCCCAGCGCTGCATCGTGAAAGCGGCGAAGATCAAATTTGGTACCGAGCTCCTTCTCCGCCCGCGCGCGCAATTCACGAAATTTCAACTCGCCAAGCTTGTA
>JANLST010000435.1:0-2292 GCA_031362505.1 Sphingomonadales bacterium | reverse complement strand
GGCTCGATCCCAATCCCCATATGCAAGTGGAGAGATTGACCCTCCTCGCGCGCGAAGCGGGGCTCGACGGCGTGGTCTGCTCGGGCAATGAGGTAAAGGCTGCACGAAAACTGTGGCGCAAGGGATTTTTCGTGGTACCAGGCGTGCGCCCGGCCGACGGCCCAGTTGGCGATCAAAAGCGCGTTGTCACACCGCGCGCTGCGCTGGATGCAGGAGCATCGATCATCGTCATCGGCCGTCCGATCACGCAAGCTGCCAATCCGGGGATCGCCGCCCGCGCCATAGAGGCAACGCTTTAGTCCCATGCCTGTTCAAGCCAAGATTTGCGGGCTTTCGACGCCCGAAACGATCAACGCCGCAATCAAGGGCGGGGCGAGCCATATCGGCTTTGTCTTTTTCCCGCCGAGCCCTCGCAATATCAGCTTCGATCTTGCGCGCGAAATGGCCGCCCAGGTTCCCGAACACGTCCGCAAGGTTGGCATATTCGTTGATCCGTGCAACGCCCTGCTCGATCAGGCGATTGATGCCGCGCAACTCAATGTGATCCAGGTGCACAAGACCACGCCCAGTCGGACGGCGGCGATCCGCAACCACACGCAGCGTGAGACCTGGGCAGCCATCGGCATCCGCACCGCACAAGACCTCAGGGCTGCGGGATCCTACCGGGATAGCGCCGATCTCCTGCTTTACGATGCGGGCCAGCCTGAGGATGCGGCCCTGCCCGGCGGCATGGGCATCCGGTTTGACTGGAGCTTGCTTGACGGCTTTGCCCATCCCTTGCCCTGGGGACTGGCGGGAGGCCTGACGGCGCAAAATGTTGCCGAAGCCATCCGGGCCACCGGAGCGCCGCTCGTCGACACGTCCTCCGGCGTAGAATCCGCACCCGGCATGAAGGATGTGGACAAGATCGCCGCGTTCCTTAAAGCGACGTCCAGCTTATGACACTTCCAAACTCCCTTCGCACCGGCCCCGACGAACGCGGGCATTTCGGCCAGTTCGGCGGACGCTATGTCGCCGAAACGCTCATGCCGCTGATCCTCGATCTTGAGCGCCACTATGAAGCAGCGAAGGCCGATCCTGCCTTTGCCGCGCAGTTTGATGATCTGCTTGAGCATTATGTCGGCCGCCCCAGCCCGCTCTATTTCGGCGAACGGCTGACCGAGGAACTTGGCGGCGCAAAAATCTATTTCAAACGCGACGAGTTGAATCACACAGGCGCGCACAAGATCAACAATTGCGTCGGCCAGATCCTCCTCGCCATGCGGATGGGCAAGACGAAGATCATTGCCGAAACTGGTGCCGGGCAGCACGGCGTGGCGACGGCTACGGTCGCGGCCCGCTTTGGCCTGCCCTGCGTCATCTTCATGGGCGCACGCGATATCGAACGGCAGGCGCCGAATGTCTTCCGGATGAAGCTGCTTGGCGCTGAAGTGCGCGCGGTTGAAAGCGGCTCTCGCACGCTCAAGGATGCGATGAATGAGGCGCTCCGCCACTGGGTCGCGAACGTCCACGACACTTTCTATATCATCGGGACAGCGGCTGGCCCCCACCCCTATCCAGAGCTTGTCCGCGATTTCCAATCGGTGATCGGCAAGGAAGCGCGTGAACAGATATTGAAACGCGAAGGTCGCCTTCCCGATCTCCTCGTGGCGGCCATTGGCGGCGGATCGAATGCGATCGGGCTGTTCCATCCTTTTCTTGATGATGTCGACGTCCAGATGCTTGGCATTGAAGCAGCCGGGCACGGGCTCGACAAGGAGCATGCCGCCAGCCTTGCCGGCGGATCGCCGGGCATTCTCCACGGCAACAAGACCTTCCTGTTGCAGGACGAAGACGGCCAAATCACCGAAGCGCACAGCATTTCGGCAGGACTCGACTATCCCGGGATTGGCCCGGAGCATAGCTGGCTCAAGGAGATCGGTCGCGTCCGCTATGAAAGCGCGACGGATGCCGAGGCGCTGGAGGCCTTCAAGCTGCTGTGCAGGCTCGAAGGGATTATCCCGGCACTCGAGCCTGCGCATGCGATTGCCGCTGTGACTCGTGTGGCTCCAACGATGTCCAAGGACAAGATCATCGTCGCAAACCTTTGCGGTCGGGGAGACAAGGACATCTTCACCGTCGCCGAGGCGCTGGGGGTTACGATATGAGCCGCTTCGCGTCCGCTTTTGGCAAGGGGCGCCCGGTGATTGCCGCCTTCGTGACCGGCGGTGACCCGACGCCCGGCGATACAGCAGCGATCCTCGACGCCCTTGTTGAAGGTGGCGCCGATGTGATCGAACTGGGCATGCCCTT
>JANLST010000470.1:0-2257 GCA_031362505.1 Sphingomonadales bacterium | reverse complement strand
AAGCCATTTGCTTTCGCGGCTGCGGCGATGTTGGCGCCGAGCTTTTTTGCCAACGCGCGGTCAAACACAAAAGGCAAATGTGTCGCTATTGCATCCATGCCCTTCGCCGCCGCAACGAGCGATGCCATATCATAAAGATCTGCCTCAACGGTTTCGACATCGGCGAATTCGGTGTTGGCAAGGGCAGCGGGATTGCGCAACGCGGCAACCGGCACAAGGCCGGCCGCACGCATGCGTTTGAGAAGGGGATGCCCCTGATCGCCGGTCGCGCCCAATACCAAAACTCTCTTCATCATGCTTTCTCCTGGCACTGGTTGGTGCCCATTTCGTTCAACGATTGGCGAGGCGCGCTGCAGACCGGCCGGCAATATATCCAAAGGTCAAAGCAGGTCCCAATGTGCCTCCAGCACCGGCATAGACGCTGCCTGTGGGACAGCTGATCACATTGCCAGCGCCAAACAGGCCCGCGATAGGGGTTCCATCCACGTCCAGAATTTGTGCCAGGGCGTTGGTCCTCGCGCCGCCATTGGTGCCGAGCGCTCCCATCCTGATCTCGACCGCGTAAAACGGAGCAACCTCAATCGGACCCAAGGTTGCCGCGGCACCTGGTCTGGATCTGTCACCATAGAAATGGTCATAGGTGCTTTGGCCACGACCAAATTCAGGGTCCTTGGCCTCGCGCGCATGCAGGTTGAAGCTGGATACGGTGCGCGACAATTGATCACCATCTATGCCAATCGCCACTCCGAGTTCCGCCAAGCTGTCGGCCCTGACGATCCAGTCCGGCAATTCGGCGCCAGGCATCACCGATGCCAACGGGTAACGCTGTCGATACTGATGATCGAAAATCAGGAACGCGGGTAGGTTGGGGTAATCATAAGTCGCCGGATCGAAGACGTGGAATGCGCCCGCCAGCGAGGAATAGTTATTCGCTTCATTGCAGAAGCGGTCGCCAGCCTTGTTGACGAGAATCGTGTACGGCAGCGTGCGTTCGATCAACACAGGCGACGATCGTTGCGCGCCATTCGGCCAAAATGCGCCTTCAACCGAAAGTGTTGGCACCCACCACGCGCTTGTCATGTTTCCCAAGCCGGCACCGACAGTCATCGCCATTTTCAACCCGTCTCCGGTATTAGAGGGGGGAGAGGCCGGCGCATTGAGCGGCCCGCGCAAGAACGCGCTTTTCAGTTGTTCATTCCATTCAAAACCACCTGTGGCGAGGATAACGCCCCGATTTGCCCGGATCTTGTTGCGTTTACCGTCATGATCGAACTCGACACCGACGATCCGATCATTTTCAATGATCAACCGATGGCCTTTGCAGGAGAGTTGGGGCTCGATGCCGCGATCAAGGCACGCCTTGAGCAGCCTGCCTATCAGCGCCTGCCCAAAGCCGCGAAGATCGGCATCGATCCGGCGCTGCATTTCTGCGGGCTCGATGATTCCCGAGCCGCCGCCCAGGGGTGTCTCCCGCAGCATCAGCCGATGAATGACGCCATCACCAAATACTTTTTCGGCCCAATCACCCAACTCCCTGAAGTCAAAAAGCTCATTGTCCAGCGCTCGTCCGCCTCCCGGTTTGGCGCCGGGGCGATCGAGATAATAGTCCGGATAGCCATCCAGGATGCTCAGTCTGAGGGCGTTTGCGTCTTCCAGAAAGGTGAGTGCTGACGGCCCATCCCGGACAAAGGCGGCGAGAACATCGGCGTCCATTTCGCCGTGATCAAGCGAGCCGAAATAGGCCAATGCGTCTGCGGCGCTGTCTTCCAATCCGGCCGATTCCATATGCGCATTTTCCGCCATCCAGACAATGCCACCAGAAATTGCAGCCGTTCCTCCCAGCCTCTCATTCTTTTCGATGATTGTAACTTTTGCACCGTCGCTGTGTGCGGCCAAAGCGGCGGTCAAGCCTGCGGCTCCCGCTCCGATGATCAGTATGTCTGTCTCTTGGGGGACTTCAATATTCGCCATTGGCTAAAGACCGCCGGTTACAAAAAGGCATTGGCCGGTGACCCAACTGGACGCCGGAGATGCCAGAAAAATCGTCGCCGCTGCAATGTCTTCCTCCTTGCCATAGCGTTGCAGCGGAATGCCGATCATTTCGCGCAATTGCTCGCGGCGGCCCTCGTCCTCGGTTCCCATGCACTGGTCGAAATTTTCTGTCGGGATCGGTCCGGGCGCAACCGCGTTCACGCGAATCTTGGGCGCGAGTTCGCGCGAGAGTGTGCTGGTAAGGCTGTTTACGCCTGCCTTTGCA
>JANLST010000394.1:0-1730 GCA_031362505.1 Sphingomonadales bacterium | reverse complement strand
GAAGAGTTACGATATTTTCTTCCAGCAGTCGGTCGAAGGCCTCTCGCAGGGTGGCCTTGTGACCTATGCGGGCGTCCCCTCCGGGGAGGTCAAGCATATAGAACTTTGGCGGGACAATCCCGGCTTTGTGCGGGTCAGGATCGAAGTAAAGCGCGAAACACCCGTCCTTGAGGGCACGACCGCCAGCCTTCAGGGAAGCTTCACGGGCCCGTCCTCGATCCTGCTGGACGGCGCGGTCAAAGGCGCGCCGCCGATCACGGACAACGGACCCGCCGGAGCTCCCGTGATCCCGACCAAGCGGACGGGCCTAGGAGCGCTGCTCAACAATGCGCCGCAATTGCTCGAGCGGATTTCGACGCTCACCGAGCGGGTGACGGAATTGCTCAACGACAAGAACCAGAAGAGCCTGTCCGGGATATTGGCGAACACTGACCGTTTGACCGCAACTCTGGCCCGTAACGGCCCGCAGTTCGAAGCGACGCTTGCCGAAACGCGCGTAACGATCAAGCAGGCCGGGCTGGCCGCCGAAGAGCTGACGAAATTGGCCGGCACGACGAACACGCTGCTCGATTCCGAGGGTCGGCCGATGATTATCGAACTTCGCAAGACAGCGTCGGCCGCGCAAAAGAGTCTCGCAAGCCTGGATGCCGCGCTCGTCGACGCCCGTCCCGGACTTCAGGCACTTTCAAATCAGACCATCCCTGAGATCGGACAATTGGTGCGCGATCTGCGCGTCATGTCTGAAGCACTCGGATCGGTCGCAACCAAGCTCGATCAGGGGGGCGCGGGTGCGCTTCTGGGGTCGCCTCAGCTGCCCGATTACAAGCCCGGGAGACACGGCAAATGAACAGATTTATTTCGGCGGTTACGCTCGGGCTTTCGCTCTCGGGCTGTGTCAGTTTTGGTGCGAAGCCTCCGGCATCGCTGCTCAATCTGTCATCAATCGCTCGAGTTGCCGCCAATGACGCCCGCGCGGCGCAGGCCGGGGAAGCGATCAGCATCTCCGTACCGATCGTGCCGCAGGCATTGGCCACCAATCGCGTGGTGGTGATGAATGGCGCAACGGCGCTGGCCTATGTCAAGGATGCGGTCTGGGTCGAACCGCCAGCGAAGCTGTTTCAGCGGCTGGTGTCCGAAACAGTTGCAGCCAAGACCGGTCGGGTGGTGCTTGACCCCCGGCAGATCGCCTTTGACCAGGGGACGCAGGTAACCGGAACGCTGAGCGCGTTCGGCATTGATCCCGACGCAGGGAAGGCTGTGATTGTCTATGATGCAGCAATCAGCACCGACCATGGCAAGAGCGTGCGGACCCGACGTTTCGAAGCGCGGGTCTCCATCGGCAAGGTTGAACCAGAAAGCGTTGGCCGAACGTTGAACGCGGCTGCGAACAAGATTGCCGAAGACGTTGCCAGCTGGATCTCCGGCTAACCGTCCTCGGGCAGCAGAAACTTCACCTTGCGTGTCGTGAAATCGACCGAGACGCGCCGGAAGGAGCGCAAGCTTTCAACGCCCATCAGCATCGACGGCTTGTTCGAAAGGCCGAACAGCTTGAACGGATGGGCATCGGCGAAGGCGATCGCGGCATTGCCCATTGAAACGCCGCCAATCCGCAACCTGGACACGATCGTATAATCGGCGGGCGTGTTGTGACCGAGCACATCAACCATGTTGATCGTGTTGATCTCGGTTTCGGGGATGCGCTTGACAAGCAAGGCGCGCAATTTGCTATT
>JANLST010000300.1:0-2701 GCA_031362505.1 Sphingomonadales bacterium | reverse complement strand
TCGCGACTAATCGAAGGCGTCACCAAGAGTGGGCTTGGTGGAGAAGGCCATATCGTTGCGCGTCTTGGAGGTGATGAGTTTGCTGTGATGATGGCGGGCGAAGACGCGGCCGATCATGCGATCCGCCTTGCGCAGAAACTTGTGGACAAGATGGCCGAACCTTTCCTGGTTGGTGGTCACCAGATCATGTCGGGCGTCAGTATCGGCTTGGCAATTGCGCCCTATGATGGCGACAGTGCTGAAGCGCTTCAGCGAAACGCCGATCTGGCTCTTTATAGCGCAAAGGGCAATGGCCGCGGCTGCTGGGAGCGCTTCGAAACAGGCATGGACGTCGCCGTACGCCAACGCCATGCCATGGAAAAGGACTTGCGCGCGGCCCTCGCAGCCGATGAGATGCGGCTCTTTTTTCAACCACTGGTCGACGTTGGAACAGGCAAGCAAAGCGGCTTTGAAGCTCTGCTTCGCTGGGACAGTGCCGAACGCGGCATTGTCATGCCCAACGATTTCATTCCACTCGCAGAAGAAACCGGGTTGATCGTGCCACTAGGAGAATGGGTCATTCGAACTGCAATGGCGGAAGCTGCACGCTGGTCGGCACCGCTGACGGTTGCCGTAAATGTGTCACCGGTTCAGATGCGTAGCCCCAATCTGTTGCCGACCATCATCAACGCGCTGGCCGAAACCGAACTCGATCCCGCCCGCTTCGAGATTGAGATTACCGAAGGTGTTCTGCTGCACGACAGCGAAGCCAATATGGCGATTCTGCATCGGATCCGGGATCTTGGAATCAAGATTGCGCTCGATGATTTCGGTACCGGCTATTCCTCGCTCAACTATCTTCGGACCTTTCCGTTTGACAAGATCAAGATCGACCGCAGTTTTGTGAGCGACCTTGAAGGCCGGGAGGATTGCCGGGCTATTGTCAGTGCGGTGATCGGACTCGCCAACAATCTGGGTATGGTGACGCTGGCCGAGGGTGTCGAGGATGACATCCAGCTTGAAGAGTTGCGTCGTGAAGGTTGCTCGATGGCCCAGGGGTACCTGTTTGGAAAAGCAATGCCCGCCGGCCACTATACCGATTCGATGCCCGAGGCGTTGCCCGGGCCGATTGATGAGGCTGCGCCTGCCAAACAAGCCATTTCAAAACGTCGAAAGGCGGCCTGAGTTTCTGACTGCTGCGACGAAGCGAGGGACTGATGTCTCGCAATCTTAACAAATTGACACTATTGTAAGCAAATGAGCGACGCGATTCCCCATTATCACGCTATCGGTATTGTCCCCGGCGATATCGACTTCATGGGACACGTGAACAATGCGCGTTATCTGGGGTGGGTCCAGGATGCGGTGCTTGCTCACTGGAACAGCCTTGCTCCACCTGACGTGGTTGCGAAATATCTGTGGGTAGCGCTCAAGCATGAGATCACGTATCGCAAGCCGGCATTCCTGAATGACGAAGTAATTGCCACTGTGATCCTTGAAAAGGTGCAGGGCGCGCGATCTTTCTACGAAACATTGATCAAGCGCGGCGAAGAAGTGCTTGCCGAAGTGAAATCGAGCTGGTGCTGCATTGATGCAGATACGCTTCGTCCGGCTCGGATTGCAGCGGATATTGCTGCAAATTTCTTCCCGAAAAAGGACTAGGTTTCGGCCACAGTCTTGTTAAGCAGCCGATAAAGTCCTGCAATTGCGATTGTGAACAACACAAGACCGATCAGGATGCCGACGCTCCTGAAACTCTCTGATACGACTGCCAAAGGCGCATCACCGCCAGCCCCCGCGACGATACCAGCAAAGACAACACCGAACAGGCTTTCGCCGACAATGAGCCCGGTTGCGACCAGAACGCCCATGCGCTTTGCAAATTCGGGATCGCGATGGTCTTTGACGCCGCGTTCGTACCAATGGCCAAGAACGGCACCGACCGGGATCAACACGGTCAACGCCATGGGCAGGTAAATGCCCATTCCCACACACAGCGGCGGCAGCCGCATCTTGCCAGAACGGCCCAACAGTTCATCGACGATGATCGACGCGACGCCAAGTAATCCGCCAAAACCGATCAGGCCCCAGTCAAGATCTCCTCCGAGCACACCCTTGGCCAAAGCTGAAATCAGCGCCGCCTGGGGGGCTGCCAGTGCATTCGGACCAGCATTGGGCGCACTTGCAAAACCAAAAGCCGTGTTCAGCAGGTCCAACACTGGCGGAATCACCAGCGAACCGAAAATGACGCCGATGATCAGCGCAACCTGTTGTTTCCAGGGCGTGGCGCCAACCAACTGTCCGGTTTTCAAATCCTGAAGATTGTCATTGGCAATGGTCGCGATCGAAAAGACGATGCCGGTTGTAAAAATAGCATAGGCGATCAAGGCCTGAGTCTGTTCGGCGGTTCCTCCGCGGCCATAGACCATCACAAGCAGAAGTGCCGCACCCAGCACGGCGAGGATGCCGACGCCTGAAACCGGGCTGTTGGATGCGCCAATCAGTCCAGCCATATATCCACAGACCGAAGCGATCACCACGCCGATGACAAGGACATAAACAAGCGTTCCGAGGATAACCGGCGCGATTCCATCCGCGATCGCTGTACCGGAAGCAAAAACCCAGAGTAGCCCGGCGATCGGCACCAACATGGCGATGATCGTGCCGCCGACGATGCCGATCGGCAGGTCGCGCTCAGTCAACGGCAAGGCGTCGCCAGCCT
>JANLST010000293.1:0-24066 GCA_031362505.1 Sphingomonadales bacterium | reverse complement strand
CCTTGCCTTCGCTCCGCTAAGGGCCGCGCCCATGTATAAATTCCTTCTTGTCGTTCACGCGATCATTGCTGCGGCCATGGTCGGGGTCATCCTCATGCAGCGCTCCGAAGGGGGTGGACTTGCTGGCGGTGGAAGCCCCTCCGGCCTGATGACGGCACGGGGTGCCGCTGACTTTCTGACTCGTGCAACAACAATACTGGCGACGCTTTTTGTTTTGTTGTCGATTGGACTCGCCGGGCTTGCCACGTTCAATCGCACGCCTGCCGAGCTTGATACGACGCTTGCAAAACAGCCTGTTTCAGCTCCTGCGGCACCCATCCCCGGAGTTCCCCTCGCGGGATCCGATGCTGGTAGCGCGGCGACCGTGGGTCAGACTGCGACCGTTCCAACGGTTCGGCTTGCGACCCCACCAAAAGCAACGACGCAGCCGGTAGCTGAAAAAGTCAAGGCAAAGCCCGTAGTGGCGTCCGTCACGTCGGCGGCGAAAAAACCCGCGACGGTAACGCCACCGCCGGTTGCAACGACCGCGCCTGCACCTGCAACCACGCCGGGAAACAATTCGCAATAATATTTCGCATCGGAGGATTCATCCTCTTGCCGAACCCGCATAGGGGCGTCTAAGCCTCTCCTCCCATGGCGCGGTTTATTTTCATCACCGGCGGCGTGGTCTCCTCGCTTGGCAAAGGTCTTATGGCAGCATCGCTCGCCGCATTACTGCAGGCGCGTGGATACCGTGTCCGCATCCGGAAATTCGATCCATATCTAAACGTCGACCCTGGGACGATGTCGCCATACCAGCATGGCGAAGTCTATGTGACGGACGACGGTGCGGAAACGGATCTTGATCTTGGTCACTATGAGCGTTTTACCGGGGTTTCGGGTCGTCAATCCGACAATGTGACGTCCGGCCGTATTTACCAGACGATCATTCAGAGGGAGCGGCGCGGCGACTATTTGGGGGCCACGGTTCAAGTCATTCCGCATGTAACCGATGCAATCAAGGCGTTTGCGCTGGATCAGACCGATGACCTTGATTTTGTCTTGTGTGAAGTCGGCGGAACAGTGGGGGATATCGAATCACTGCCATTTATCGAGGCGATACGCCAACTCAGGAATGATCTGGGTCGTGGCAATGCAGTGTCCATTCACGTGACATTGGTGCCTTACATCGCGGCGGCAGGAGAGTTGAAAACCAAGCCCACCCAACATTCAGTTCGCGAATTGGCGGCACTTGGTGTGCAGCCTGATGTGCTTGTTTGCCGCTGCGAACACCCGCTGCCAGAAGGCGAACGTGCGAAGATCGCGCTCTTTTGCAATGTTCGCAAAGAGGCGGTCATTCCGGCTCTCGATGCGCAAACCATTTATGCCGTGCCAATGCAATATCATGCAGAAGGGCTTGATGATGAGGTTTTGCGTGCCTTTGGGCTGGAGCCTTCGGCCAATCCGGATCTTTCACGTTGGGCGGATATAGAGGATCGCCTCGCCAATCCCGAAGGCGAAGTGACGATTGGTGTTGTGGGCAAGTATGTTGGCCTACCTGATGCTTATAAATCTCTCAACGAAGCTTTGGTTCATGGCGGTATGGCCAACCGGGTCAAGGTCAACATCCATTGGATCGACGCCGAACTGTTCGAGGCGGATGATAGTGATGTCGCCGCGCGGCTCGAGCCGCTTCATGCCATTCTTGTACCGGGAGCATTTGGGGAACGTGGAGCGGAAGGAAAAATCGCCAGCATCCGCTTTGCGCGAGAACGCAAGGTGCCCTATTTCGGGATCTGTTTCGGGATGCAGATGGCCTGTATCGAAGCAGCCCGCAATCTTGCGGGCATTGTGGGCGCATCCTCTACTGAATTTGGCCCGACGGACGAACCGGTCGTTGGCATCATCACAGAATGGATGAGCGAAGAGGGCCTTCAAAAACGTGAAGAAGGCGGAGATCTGGGCGGGACGATGCGTCTCGGGGCCTACGATGCGGTCCTTACTGGCAATAGCCACGTTGCAAGCATTTACGGCAGCACTGAAATTTCCGAGCGCCATCGCCATCGCTACGAGGTGAATGCCCACTACAAGGAACGGCTTGAAGCAGGTGGCTTGGTTTTCAGCGGGATGTCACCCGACGGTGAATTGCCAGAGATCGTCGAGCGACCCGATCACCCCTGGTTTGTAGGGGTTCAGTTTCACCCCGAATTGAAGAGCAAGCCATTCGATCCACACCCGCTTTTTGCCAGTTTCATCGAGGCAGCAGTAAAACAAAGCCGGCTGGTTTAGGGTCGATCGGCAATACCTTAAATCGTGCACTGAACTCGTGGAGATGAACCCCTCACGTTTACAACGAAAACCCTGCATCGATGAAACGCTCCGGCAGGGGGGCGACCGCCTCTACGGATGGCTTGCCCTGGCGCGGGAGCGAGAGGAATGCACTATGGAGCAGCATCGGCTCTCCCGGATTTCCGTAAACCGGATCACCAACAATGGCCATGCCCAGCCCTTCGGTCGCATGGACCCTGATCTGATGGGTTCGGCCGGTTTCGGGGATGAAACGAATCAACGCGCGTCCTTCGTGTTCGGCGACCAACTCCCAGGCAGTAATCGCATTTTTACCTCTTTTGGTATCCACCACGATCCGCCAACCGTCTACTTTGGTGCTACGTTTGGCGAGAGGCAGGTCGATCACACCTGAATGCGATTCTGGCACGCCTTCGACAACCGCCAGATAATGTTTAATCACGCTTTTGGCTTCGAAAGCCTGCTGGAACCGCGCATGTGCCTTGGGATTGCGCGCGAGAAGCAAGCAACCACTGGTATCACGGTCGAGCCGGTGGACTGCGGTCGGCCAACGCTGAAAGCCGAAAGTCAGCGCTTGAAGGTGATTCTCCAGACTGAGCGAGCCGTCCCGCGGAGGGTCAACCGGCAAGCCAGAAGGCTTGTCGACGATGATTGCCTCGCCGTCGAGGAAGAGAACGCGATCAACGAGCATGACGCGCGCCATAGGCTCAGATACGCGTTCCGCCAACAACATGCTTGCATTTGCCCCCGTCGCCACCCCATCATGACCGCGATGCTCAGGCAATATGAACTTGTTGAACGGGTCAAATCATACGATCCGGACGCTGACGAGGCGTTGATCAACCGTGCGTACGTGTTTTCGATGCAGAAGCACGGCTCGCAGAAGCGAGCTTCTGGCGATCCCTATTACAGCCATCCTATTGAAGTGGCAGGCATCCTGACCGAATTGCGGCTGGACGATCAAACGATCACGACGGCGATGCTGCACGATACGATCGAAGATACGCTTACGACGCATGAGGAAATCGAGGCCAAATTTGGGCCTGATATTGCCCGCCTGGTTGCCGGTGTAACCAAGCTCTCCAAGATCGAGGCGATGACGGACAATGAACGGGCGGCAGAGAATCTGCGCAAATTCTTGCTTGCCACATCAGACGATATCCGCGTTCTTCTTGTGAAACTGGCCGACCGGCTGCACAACATGCGTACGCTGCATTTTATAAAGGATGAGGCCAAGCGCCGCCGGATCGCGCGCGAAACGATGGATATTTATGCTCCTCTCGCAGAGCGGATTGGCATGTACGAGTTCATGAACGAGATGCAGACTCTGGCATTCCGCGAATTGGAACCGGACGCGTGGGCTTCGATTACGAAGAGACTCGAGCAGTTGAACGAAGGCGGCGGTGACAAGATCGCGCGCATTGGATCCGGTATAAAGTTGCTCCTTTCGCGCGCCGGAATCGAGGCCAATGTGTATGGTCGGGAAAAGCACCCCTATTCAATCTGGCGCAAAATGGCGGAGCGGCATATCAGCTTTGAGCAATTGTCCGACGTCATGGCGTTTCGCGCGATCGTTCCCGATGTAGAGGCCTGTTACGCAGCTTTGGGCAATATTCACCGGCGCTGGCCCATGGTGCCGGGTCGGTTCAAGGATTATATCTCGACCCCCAAGCGGAATGGATATCGGTCGCTCCACACGTCTGTGATCCATTCGGAAAAAATGCGGATCGAAATCCAGATTCGCTCGATAGATATGCATATGCAGGCCGAACGCGGTGTTGCCGCGCACTGGTCCTATAAACAAAATGGAGAGACTCCGGACGCCCAGATTGGCTGGCTTCAGGACTTGATGGAAATCCTCGATCATGCCGATAGCCCCGAAGAATTACTCGAACACACGCGTATGGCGATGTACCAGGATCGCATCTTCGCATTCACTCCGAAGGGCGAGCTCATCCAGCTCCCCAAGGGAGCGACGCCTGTAGACTTTGCCTATGCAGTCCATACCACATTGGGCGACACGGCGGTTGGAGCCAAAATCAATGGACGAGTTGTTCCGCTTCGAACTCCGATCGAGAATGGCGACCAGGTAAACATCCTGAAATCTAAAGCCCAGGAACCACAACCGCAATGGCTGGGCTTTGCAGTTACAGGGAAAGCACGTGCGGCGATCCGCCGTTTCGTTCGCCTCAAGGAACGCGGTGAATCGATCGCGCTCGGGCGAAAAATCTATGATGATATTGCGCGGCGCCTGCCGGCACAGTTGGGAAAGGATGCGCTGAAAGAAGCGCTGAAGCGACTGAAACTGCCCGACGAGAACGAGATGATGATTGCAATCGCCCGTCAGACCTTAAGCGACGCACAGTTGCTCGAGGCGCTGATGCCCGGATCGTCATCTGCAGAGGCCTTGGCCGTCCTGCCGCAGCGCGAGGCGATTTCGATCAAAGGACTGACGCCCGGCGTCGCCTATACGCTTGCACCCTGCTGCCATCCCGTTCCTGGTGACCGGATCGTAGGCCTGCGTCGACCGGACGAAGCAATCGAGGTTCACACGATTGACTGTAACAGCCTTGCCGACGGTATCGATGCCGATTGGCTTGACTTGGCCTGGGGTGACGGTTCGGATGGGGGGACAGCGCGACTGACGGTTATCGTCAAGAACGAACCCGGTTCGCTTGCAATCGTTGCCGGAATTTTTGGAAGCCACAAGGCCAATATCCTCAACATTCGCCTCGATGCACGCGATACTGCATTTCACACAAACGTCGTCGACCTTGAAGTTCATGATTTGCACCACCTCATGCGAATACTTGCAACTCTCAGAGCAGCTGACGCCGTGATTCAGGCCGAGAGATCGTGAGCACCAACGCACGTATCAAGGCCCCTGACTTCTCACGCCAAATGCGCGACCCACGCCTGATGGAAGCAGCGTTGGCTCTCCATGACAATAGACTAAGCGAGGCCGAACCCCTTTTGCGCGCGCATCTCAAGGAGAATCCATTCGATGTTGCTGCAATCCGGATGCTCGCCGAACTTGCCGGGCGGATTGGCCGGCTGTCCGATGCAGAAGTATTGTTGCGTCGCGCTGTCGAACTTGCTCCCAATTTCCTGACGGCCCGTTCGAATCTTGCCACCGTACTTTACCGGCAAGCCAAGACCAGCGAAGCTCTTTCCGAGCTCGACGCGCTCTTGGCAATCGATCCCGAAAATGCGGGGAATACGAACCTTAAAGCCGCTGCGATGGGCCGGATCGGCGAGTATGATGAGGCGGTGGCACTGTATGGCCAAGTACTCGCACGCCATCCAGACCAGCCCAAGGTCTGGATGTCGTATGGCCATGTGCTGAAGACAGTAGGACGGCAGGTGGACAGTATCGAAGCCTATCGTCGCGCTATTTCCCTGTTGCCCAGCCTGGGTGAGGTTTGGTGGAGTTTGGCCAATCTCAAGACATTCAGCTTTAGCGATGACGACATTGTCGCGATGGAGGCGGCATTGGAGTCCTCCGATACCACGCTCGATGACCGCTTTCACCTTCATTTCGCGTTAGGCAAGGCGCTGGAGGATCGCAAGGACGCAGCGCGATCATTCATGCACTACGACGAAGGCAACCGGCTGAGACGGTCAACGCTCGATTATGAGGCTTCGGACACGACGCGTCAGGTTGATAAATCGATCGAGCGCTTCACGCCAAGCCTTTTCGCAATTCGCGCGGGGCAGGGCTGCCCTTCATCCGATCCCATCTTCGTGATCGGCATGCCGCGTGCCGGCTCTACCTTGATTGAACAGATCCTGTCGAGCCATAGTCTTGTTGAAGGGACGATGGAATTACCGGATATTCCTATGCTTTCCGCCCGGCTCGGCAACCGCAAGGGCGGGCTGGATACTGTGGATGCTTCAGAATTACGCGCCATCGGCGAGGAGTATCTTGAGCGGACCCGGATCCAGCGCAAGACGGATAAGCCATTTTTCATCGACAAGATGCCAAACAACTGGGCACATATCGGCCTGATTCACCTGATCCTGCCCAACGCCCGTATCGTAGATGCGCGCAGGCATCCTCTTGGCTGCTGTTTTTCCAACTTCAAGCAGCATTTCGCGCGAGGCCAATCTTTCAGCTACGGTCTCGACGACATGGGGCGCTATTACGCCGATTACGTGCGCTTTCTCGCGCATATTGACACCGTCCTGCCGGGGCATGTCCATCGTGTGATCTACGAACGGATGGTCGACGATAGCGAAACTGAAATCCGCACATTGCTCGCCGCGCTCGGCCTGCCGTTCGAAGAGCCCTGCCTGCGCTTCTATGAGAATGACCGCGCCGTGCGCACGGCCAGTTCGGAGCAGGTTCGTCGTCCGATTTACCGAGAGGGCACAGAACAATGGCAGATGTTCGACCCCTGGCTTGATGCGTTGAAGGCGGCACTCGGTGAGGTGCTAACGACTTATCCTGAAATTCCGGATTTTGGATGATGGAGAGGGGTTGCACCCCTGACTCGCCGGTCTCTATAGCGAAGCATAATGTCCGATCTCTTCTCCACCTCATCCTCAGCTTCAAATGCCTATACAGCGTCCGACATAGAGGTTCTTGAAGGACTTGAACCTGTCCGGCGCCGTCCCGGAATGTATATCGGAGGCACTGATGAGCGCGCCTTTCACCATCTTGCCGCCGAAGTGCTGGACAATGCGATGGACGAAGCCGTTGCAGGGCATGCGACGCGGATCGAAGTGACACTCGAGGCAGGCAATCGCCTGATCGTGACCGATAATGGTCGCGGTATACCGGTCGATCCGCACCCCAAATTCCCTGACAAATCGGCGCTTGAAGTGATCATGTCCACACTTCATTCGGGCGGCAAGTTCAATGGCAAGGCCTATTCCACATCAGGCGGCCTGCACGGCGTTGGCGTCTCGGTCGTCAATGCGCTGTCGTCGGATACGATCGTCGAGGTTGCGCGGAACAAGGAATTGTTTCGCCAGCGTTTTTCCCGCGGCCTGACGCTTGGCGGGCTTGAAAAGCTCGGCCCTGTAAACAATCGCCGCGGAACAAGCGTTGCCTTCACACCGGACACCGAGATTTTCGGGGAAATGCATTTCAAGCCCAACCGACTCTACCGTCTGGCGCGTTCCAAGGCCTATCTTTTCGCTGGCGTGGAGATACGTTGGCGCTGCGAGTCATCACTGATCAGTGACGATACGCCGCCCGAGGCCGCGTTCCAGTTTCCCGGGGGGCTGTCGGATCACCTGCGCGAACAGGTGAACGGCCGCGAATGCGTAACGTCGGAGTTTTTTTCAGGCCAGCAGGATTTTGCCGACGATCAGGGTCGCGTCGAATGGGCTGTTGCCTGGCCATTGTGGAGCGAGGGCAGTTATAGCTGGTATTGCAACACAATACCCACTCCTGACGGGGGCACCCATGAGGCAGGCATTCGGGCCGCTATCGTGAAGGGCATACGAGCTTTCGGGGCTCTGACTGGCCAGAAAAAGGCCGAAGGAATTGCCGCCGAAGATGTGATCATCGGCTCGGAAATCATGCTCTCCGTCTTCATTCGCGATCCGCAATTCCAGAGCCAGACCAAAGATCGGTTGACCTCTCCCGAGGCAGCCCGCTTGGTCGAAAATGCCGTGCGCGACCATTTTGACCATTTTCTTGCTGACAATATGGAACGCGGCAAGGCGTTGCTCGGTTATGTTCTCGAGCGGATGGATGATCGCCTGCGTCGCCGGGCCGAAAAGGAAATCAAGCGCAAGACCGCGACCTCGGCGCGGAAGCTCCGCCTCCCTGGCAAACTTACCGATTGTTCATCAGATGACCCCACCGGAACCGAACTGTTTATCGTCGAGGGCGACAGTGCAGGGGGTTCGGCAAAGCAGGCGCGCGACCGCAAGACGCAGGCGATCCTGCCCATCCGTGGCAAGATACTGAATGTCGCCTCGGCCACGACAGAGAAGATCCGTGCAAACAGTGAAATCGCCGACCTGATCCTCGCATTGGGCTGTGGCAGCCGCAAGGACTGCAATCCGGATTTGCTCCGCTATGAACGCATCATCATCATGACCGACGCTGATGTTGACGGCGCACATATTGCAACGCTGTTGATGACTTTTTTCTTTCAGGAAATGCCCGAGATTGTCCGGCAAGGGCATCTCTTCCTAGCGCAACCGCCACTGTATCGACTGACTGTCGGAGCCAAATCACTTTATGCGCGCGACGACGCGCATCGCGCTGAAATCGAGGCGGGTGAATTCAAAGGAAAGAAAATCGATGTGGGACGCTTCAAAGGGTTGGGTGAAATGAACCCGGGGCAGCTGCGTGAGACGACGATGGATCCCAAGACCAGGGGCATGATACGCGTCACCTTGCCTCAGGAATATGAAGAACGTGCTGGCGTTAAGGATCTGGTCGAACGGCTAATGGGCAAGAACCCCGAACATCGCTTTGCCTTTATTCAGGAAAATGCGGCGCGGGTTGATGAAGGCGTGATCGACGCCTGATCCGCCGACCAGTCGCATTGAACGCACCTTCCGAAGGATCGAGTCTTGTCCTCGGGCTAATACCCTAAGAGAATGGCAACGCTTCTTCGCCCCGGCGTTCGGTCAGCAACTTGCGCATTCGCAGCAAGGCGGAGCGTTTGATCTGGCAAACACGGGCCGCGCCAACGCTGAGCACGGCTCCGATCTCATCCAAATTCAGCTCTTCGACGAAATACAGTTGGAGCACGCGTGCCTCTCGCTCGGCTAGAGCACTGAGGCAAACCGCAAGATCTCGTTTGAGTTCGGCCGCTTCGAATTCGCTATCGGCTCCCGCAGCGAGATCGGCAAACCAGGCGTCATGATCCGAATAGACTTCCTCAATGGAATCAAGCTGCTGTGATATCGATGACGCCACCTTGGCATGATAGGCGTCCGGATCCAGGCCCATGGCACTTGCCATTTCCGCATCGCTTGCTCGCCGATGTAGCCTGTTTTCAATCTCGTCGCGCACACGAGCGAGTTCGCGCCGGCTGACCATTCCGGAACGACACATGCGGGCTTCTCGACGTAAATGGTCGATCATCGCGCCGCGAATGCGAGTCGATGCGTATGGAGCAAAGGCAGCGCCCCGATCTTCGAATCCTTTTGCCGCTTCCACAAGAGAAAGCAGCCCGATCTGGATCAGATCCTCGAGCGCTATCGCTGAAGACATGCGCGAATGGACTTGCCAGGCGATCCGCCGCACCATTGAGGTATGGGTCCTGACCAAAGTCTCGCAATCGGCTAGCGCCGGGACACGGCCATAGGTCAGTGACTCATGAACGACCTCTTGATGCAGCATCATTCTTCTCCAGTTTCGAACGAGTGTTGGCCCGGTTCTTGTCGCGTGAGCGCGGCTTGCGGGCGCTGCGATCCGATCATCGCGATGACGTCAACAGCTTTGGTTTCAGGGATTTCAAGAAAGGACAGAACGGGAATTTCGGACAATTGCGAGCGCAGCAAACGCGATAATGCGGCGCGGCAGATTGGAGACGTGACAATCGCAAAGCTGCGCGCGGCCATGAGTTGTGGCTGGACCGCTTCCGAAACCGCTGAGACTATGCGTCCGGCCAAGTCAGGGTCGAATGGCCAGCTTGCGTTGGGTCCAGTGCGTACCGACTGTGTGAGCAGGCTTTCAAGTTCGGGATCGAACGTGATGATGGGTAGTGGCATTTTGATCGGGACGATCATCTGCACGATCAATGCGCCAAGCCTTTGCCTCACGCCTTCGAGCAGGGCGGCCTGATCAAGATCGCGACCGTTCAAATCGATCATCGCTTCGGCCACGCGGCGGAAATCCTTGAGCGGCACGCGCTCGGCAAGCAGCGCGCGGCACATCGAGGCGATCGCGGCCAGTGAATAGGGCTGCGGCGTCATCGCTTGGGCCAGTTGCGGGAAACTCTCCTTGAGTGCGTCAACCAATGCCTGGCTGTCATCAAGACCGAATAGTTCGGCGGCCGATCCTGCGATCACGCCATTGAGGTGGGTCGCAATGACGGTCGATGCGTCTACCACCGTGTATCCGGCCACGACCGCCTCTGCGCGGCGTTCCGGCGATATCCAGACCGCATCCAGCCCAAAGCTGGGATCCTTCACGGCATGTCCTGGGATCAGGTCCAGACCATCGCCAGAATCCAGAGCCAGCAACTGGCTTGAATAGACTTCGTCTTCTCCCATCGTGACGCCGGCGATACCAATGCGATAGGCATTGGCAGGGAGGGAGAGATCGTCCTTTACGCGCACCATTGGCACAACAAATCCGAGCTCGCGCGACAATTGGCGGCGAATGCCGGTGATCCGTGCCATCAGGGGGGCACCCTGACGGTCATCAACCATGTCGATGAGGCCATACCCAATATCGAGCGTTATTGGAGCGGGATCGCTCACATCGCGCCATTGGATCAGATGATCAGGCTCGGCATCTTCAATCGGTGCGACGATGAACTGCCTGTTCTTCTGGGCACGCATCAACGCCCAGCAGATCGTGCCTGTGATGGCAGCCGCAGTCAGGATGAGAAAGTGTGGCATGCCTGGCAAGATGCCAAGCAGGCAGAGGATGCCGGATACCGGTCCCCATGCGCGCGCATGTCCGAATTCGCTGCCAATCTGTCCAGAAAGATCGAGTGGTGACGAAACGCGTGTCACAATCGAAGCAGCGGCAATTGACAGAAGCAGGGCAGGGACCTGCGCGACGAGTGCATCGCCGACTGCAAGCAGAATATAAGTCTGTGCAGCCTCTCCCAGCGCCAATCCATGACTGACGGTTCCCAGCACCAATCCGCCAAATATATTGACAAATAGGATCAGCAAACCGGCAACAGCGTCGCCTTTTACAAACTTTGAAGCACCGTCCATTGAGCCATGGAAATCAGCCTCGGTTGAAACTTCCTGACGACGCGCCTTTGCTTCGTCGGGCGTAATGAGACCGGCATTGAGGTCGGCGTCGATCGCCATCTGTTTGCCTGGCAGGGCGTCCAGTGTGAATCGGGCCGAAACTTCGGACACACGTCCCGCACCCTTCGTGATGACCACCAGATTGATGATGATCAGCACCGAGAAAACCAACAGGCCGACAATATAGTCGCCGCCGATCAGAAAGCTGCCAAACGCCTCAATGACATGTCCGGCCGCTGCCGGCCCCTTGTGCCCATCGACCAGCACCACGCGTGTTGAAGCGACATTGAGCGCGAGTCGGAAAAGTGTTGCGAGGAGGAGGACAGTCGGAAAAGCGGAGAAATCCAAGGGTTTGGCTGCGTTCAACGCCACCATGAGCACAGCAAGCGAGATGGTGATGTTGACGATAAATCCGATGTCGAGCACGGTCGCCGGGACTGGAACCACCATGAGTATGACGAGTGAAAGAATGGCAAATGGCAGAATTCCGCCTTTGATCGTTTCTCCCCAGATGCGAAGATTGGCGCGCTCGATCATGCGGGCGTTCCTCCATCGAGTTTGACAAGGCGCTGGTAGGCACGCTCGGCAAAGGCGAGCGACAGACTCGCCGGCATCGGTTCAATGGCGCGCATTTGCATGAATTCTTGCGACGAAGCTGTGTTGGAGGAGGAGCGAATTGCGACTTGGGTCCGGACCGATCCTTGCAGTGAACGCGAAGCGGGCACCTCGTTCAGTCGTTGTGCGAAATGGTTTCGGATTTGGTCCAAACTTTTCTCGCTGCCATCGGCGTTGTAGAAAATACTGCGATTTGCTGATGCGGCTGCTGGGTTCAGCGGCGCTGCTGGGGCGTTGGGATTGGCATGCCAGGCTGACAAGAACTCGGCCGCACCTTGCGCCCCGAGGAAATGCGCCAGATAGAGATCCACGGACTCCGGCTCTTCGCCAAAGCGATTGCGCAAAAGCTGTGCATTGTCGTCAGCAAATTCGGCGGCCATGCTGGATGACGCGTCCGGGTCAAAGCGCAAGCCCAGTATTTGGCTGCGCAACTGCGGATCGGCGACCCGATACTGACCGTCCGAACCCTTGCTGATGGCATTTGCGGCCCAATCAAGCCCATGATTGCCGCCATGTTGCGAAAGGGTGGCGAGCCAGGTCTGCTTTGTAAACTGAAACAGGCCTGCAGCGCTTGATGTGCCGGCTTGGGCATCTGGATCAAGGCTGCTTTCTAGGCGGGCCTGGGCCATAAGGTAATCGAATGGGACGCCAGTCCGTTTAGAAGCGTTGCCGATCGCGAGGCTTACCCGACCTGACGCCGGGGGTTGCACGCCGATGTTTTGCACTGGCATTTGTTATTCGCTCCTAAGTTCGGAGCATGCCTTGCAACGCTTGTGCCAGTTTAGGCTGGCAGGCTAGAAATTCCCATATTTCTGGGGTTTGAGTAGATATGGGGCGTCGAGGCACCGCGCATCTGATCCAATCTTTCCATCATTTCGCGGTTGCGCAATGCCATAAAATTGACGCGAGTCCGCAACGCTTCGGTCTGCTTCAACGCGTAACCGACGTCTGTCTTTTGTTTTTCGCCGACAACCAGCGCACCGCGATTGCGGATCTGCACGAGAGCACGAGAGAGGTCGCGCGTCTTCGCTTCGATTTGCCCGACATCGCGTGCATCGATGGCATCCATCAATCCAGCCTGAAGAGCTATGATTGTTTCGATGTGACTCATGCCAGTCATTCTCCTGTCCGGAAAAACCTGACCATGGAATTGGCAATTGCATCCACGTCCTGCGAATATTCGCCACGCGCCATTGCCTGACGGAGTTGAGCGATTTTGGCATGGTCCATAGGTGGACCCGCCTTTGCAAGCTCGCTGGCCAAATTGACAAGTTTGGGCTGACTGGCAGCTGAAGCGCGTGTCGAGGCGGGCACGGCCTGGGCATGCGCCGTCCGCGCGCCCTCATCCGTCACAGATTTGGACACGGATCTGATCGGCCACAGGGTAACTGGATCAACCATTTTACTTCCCTTTATCATCACACCTGCCTCGACAGCGGCAGGGCTTGATCTGGGAAACGGCAAGCCTGAAGAAAAGTTTAACGTGAAAATGAAACCGAGCCAGGACCTGTCACTGTGGCTGAGCTTTGCGTCCCGCTAACGCCCAGTTTCAGGCGCACGCTCTGACCTTTGGCACCATCATCAAGAGAGAGAGCGGTTGTCGTCACGTCGAAATCCTCCCCCTCGACGCTGATTTCCACTGTATCACCGCGATGAACCCAAAGTTCGGCTCTTGCCTCAGGCCCGGATGACGATGAGGCGATTCCCACACGAAGGCGCCAGCCAATGGCTGGGCAGCGTATTGCGAGCGAATCACTGCCAGACCATTCGATGCTGGCGGGTTGCGGGCAAGCGACAAGACGCAGCCTTCGATCAATCGGGGCGATCGCACCTCCTGGCTGGCCAGGAGCTGCACCCGTCAAATGCTGAACGCGACTGTCAAGCTGATCGAGATCTTCGACCGATTGAGCAAGGACGGGTGTTGAGAAAGCCGAAACCAGCGCAAAGGCGAATACGGTGCGGATCATTTGGAATCTCCGAAGACAAATTACACCAATTGAATTCGCAAGGGTCATGCCAGTCGCTGAATTGCAGGGTTGGCGACGCCAGTGATCATGTGCTCGTCAAAAAACCGACAGGCGAGATTCAATCGCGCCCGTATCTGAACCACTTCCTGTTCGAAACACCTGCTTTTCTGAAGATCCGGACAAACTGGCACGATGATTGCTGGATGGGCGACGGGCCAGCCCCGATGTTCGTTTGCGGATTTCACCTGGCCGGAATTTTGGAGGCAGACATGTCTGTTGGAGGTTCACTGTTCGGCATTCATGCCACTGCACTGCAGCTTCGGTCGCAGCGCATGGCCATGCTCGCATCCAACATCGCCAATGCTGCGACCCCTAATTACAAGGCGCGTGACATGGATTTTGCGACGGCGCTGCAAAACGCAAGCGCTGGTGAATCCATCGATTCCGCCATTGGTTATCGCGTTCCCATCCAGCCTTCGCTTGATGGGAATACGGTCGAACTTTCAACCGAACAGACTGCTTTTGCAGAAAATGCCCTCGCTTATCGAAGCAGCTTGGCCTTCTTGCAGGGACGAATTGGCACGATGATGCGCGCGTTGAAGGGAGAATAGGCGTGGCTGGTCATCCTCTTTCACTGTTCGAGATTAGCGGTCGGGCAATGTCGGCTCAGCTTGTCAGGCTGAACACCACAGCTTCGAACCTGGCCAATGCCGGGACCGTATCGGGCAGTGAGCAGAATGCCTTCCGCTCCTTGAAGCCGATCTTTCGCACCGTGATGGGAGATGACGGCACGGCGACGGTGGCAATTGACAAGATCGTCTCTTCACCTGCCGCACCAACCAAGAGGCACGATCCGTCGCACCCGCTTGCCGATTCAAACGGCGATGTATGGGAAGCAGCCGTCGATAGGGCCGCCGAGATGGTCGAAATGCTCGAGACATCCCGACAATACCAAAACAACGTTCAGGTTCTTCAAACAGCGAAGGGCCTGATGCTCGAAACATTGAGGTTAGGACAATGACGAATATTACCCCTGTGAACGGTTCAAGTATCCCGGTCGTCGCCAAAGGCAGCGCATCAAAACTTGATGAAAAGGCGTTCCTGAGGCTGATGACAACCCAGCTCAAAGAGCAGGATCCATTCAATCCGGTCGATAATACGGCAATGGTCGCCCAAATGGCTCAATTCTCAAGTGTTGCAGGCATTTCGGAAATGAACACTTCGCTCAAGAGCATCGCAGATCAGATCAAGGTGCAGACTGCACTACTGACAGCAATCAAGGCGCAAACGACGCCTCCCGTGACCACCAGCATTACCGGATAAGGAGACTATATCATGGCATTCTACACATCATTGTCGGGCCTTAAAGGCGCCCAGGCAGACCTTTCTGCAATTTCCAACAACCTGGCGAACGTGAACGCAAATGGTTTCAAGAAAAGCCGCGCACAGTTCGGCGATCTTTTTGCCAGTTCGCCCACCCAGAATACGAAATTGGTGGCCGGACAAGGGACGCGCCTCAACGGCGTGGTTCAGCAATTCACGCAAGGAACGCTCGAGGCAACGGATCGTACGCTCGATCTCGCGGTCGCGGGCGAAGGATTTTTTGTCGTGAAGGGTGATCCTCCCCGTCAAGCCGTAACCTACACGCGCAATGGCTCATTCACTGTCATGCCGGACCGATCGGTCCGTGATACGACAGGAGCCAAGCTTCAGCTCCTTCCGGTCGACGCACTTGGAAACGTGACCTCTACAGCTCTTGCTTCGGCAACGGATTTCGTGCTTCCTGCAGCATCGCCAACCAATCCAGCGATTGCACTTGTAAACGTTTCGATCGGCCTCGACGGTTTGACGACAGCGACATATGCTGACGGCACAAGCCAGATGCTCGGCAAGGTCGCAATGGCGAGTTTTACGGCGCAGGAAGGCCTGCGTCCGGTCGGCGACGGCCATTGGCAATCAACCGGGGACAGCGGTCCGCCAACGATCGATGGGGCCACGAACGGACCGATGGGATCGATCCGTTCCGGCGCACTCGAACGTGCCAATGTCGATGTCACCGAGGAACTTGTCGCGCTTATTGCAGCGCAACGCAATTTCCAGGCGAACGCCAAGGCCATCGAAACCGACAAGGCGATGACGCAAGCCATCATCAACCTCAACTAAGCGGACCTGACTGGTGGACCGCCTCATCTACACTAGCCTGACCGCGATGCGCGGCGCGCAGGCCCGGCAAGCGGCAACGGCGAACAATCTCGCCAATGCCCAGACGCCTGGTTTTCGCGGAGACATCGCGGAGGCTCAGGCGCTCTGGGTCCGCGGCGATGGCCTCGAAAGTAGGGCGGTTGCGTCCGAAGAAGTGGTCGGAGCCGACATGCGGGCGGGTGTCGTAATGACAACCGGTCGTGACCTGGACATTGCCTTGCAAGGCGATGCGATGCTGGTCGTCCAGTCGGATGGTGGCGAAGAATCCTATACCCGCCGGGGTGACCTGCAAATGTCACAGTCGGGATTGCTGACCAATGGAGAAGGGCAGCCGGTCATGGGGACACAGGGCCCTATCACTCTGCCGCCTGCCGACAAGATCTTGATCGACAGCGATGGGCGAATTTCGATCATCCCGGTCGGTGGCGACCCAAGCCAACCGCAAGAAGTTGATCGGTTACGATTGGTCAACGCCAGCGGATCGAAGATTATCAAAGGAATGGATGGCCTCTTTCGCGTCAAGGGCGGCGGGATATTGCCCGATGACCCAGAGGCGCGGGTGATGACGGGTCATCTTGAAGGCTCAAATGTATCTGCCACTGCAACGCTTGTGCAGATGATCGAGGCCAGCCGTTCATGGGACACCCAATTGAAATTGATTAGCAGCGCACGCGACATGGATTCGGCAACCACCGATCTCATGCGCCTGCCGGATTAGGAGTAAGTATATGTCTTCAGGTGCTTTGCATGTCGCCCGAACCGGGCTCGACGCACAGAATATGCGGATGCAGGTGATCGCGAACAACCTCGCCAACGTGAATACGACAGGATTCAAACGCGATCGCGCCAGCTTTGAAACGCTTGCCTATCAGGTCATGAATACCGCCGGTGCGCCTTCATCTGCAGAGAATAAATATGCGACGGGGCTCAACCTGGGAACCGGTGTGCAGGTAAAGGGGACGGCGCGGATTGATACGCAGGGTACGCTGACGACAACCGGAAACGGGCTCGACGTCGCAATCGAGGGCGCTGGCTATTTCCAGATTCTCATGCCGGATGGTCAGACAGCTTATACGAGGGCAGGCGATTTCAGCCTTTCTGCCGAGGGTACAATCGTCACGGCCGATGGAATGCCAATGCAACCGCAGATTCAGGTGCCTGATGGCGCCACATCTGTCTCGATTGGTGCTGATGGAACGGTCTCGGCTCAACTTGCCGGACAGACGGATCCGGTCGAACTCGGAAAGATCGAAACCGCGCGCTTTGTTAATTCGGCCGGCCTGCAGGCGCTTGGCAACAACCTCTTGATGCAGACCGCTTCTTCAGGCGTCGCCCAGGTTGGTGCGCCAGGATCAGAAGGCCGCGGTTCCCTTCGGGGCGGAGCCCTTGAAGCCTCCAACGTTAACGTTGTCGAAGAACTAGTCGACATGATCGAGACCCAGCGCGCCTATGAGGTCAACTCCAAAATGATCCAGGCCGCCGATGAAATGCTGAAAAATGCCAGCCAACAGCTTTAATTTCCGCCCCCGCCTGTCTTGGGTGCGGATTGGGAGGCGGGGCAATAGTCCCCACAAATTCGCCTCGCCTCCCAAACGGATCATGGCTCTTTCCGGGGCTCTGGTTGCGTTGTGCGGAATCACTTCGCCACTGGAAGCCAAGACGAAGGAAAAGCCCGAAGATGCGATCTTCCGGCCTACACCGGTGATTTCTCTACCGGCAATCGCCGCGAATGGAGCGATCTTCCAGGCGGGTAGCTACGCACCTTTGACATCGGGCATGCGGGCTTCCCAGCCAGGTGACATCATAACGATCATTCTGGTTGAGCGAACGAGTGCGACCAAGTCCAATTCGGCCAATACCGGGCGTGACGGCGGCATCGGCCTCACGCCACCCACAACTGGCCCATTAAGTTTTTTCAAACCAACCGATGTTGGCGCTTCAGGAACTCAAACATTCAAAGGGAAGGGTGACGCTGCCCAATCCAATGCCTTGTCGGGAGAATTGAGTGTGACGGTTGCCGCAGTCTATCCGAACGGCACAATGCTGGTCAGCGGAGAAAAACAACTGACCCTCAATCGCGGGGATGAGCGCGTGCAGCTTTCGGGCCTCATCCGCATTTCCGACATCTCACCAGACAATCGGGTCCTTTCCACGCGCGTCGCCGATGCCCGCATCCGGTATGTTGGCCGCGGCGAAATCGCGAGCGCGAGCAAACAAGGCTGGCTGCAACGCTTCTTTTCCAAGGTAAGTCCTTTCTGATGGCCAATACGCAAACCCGCTTCGCCCGTTTTGCAGCACTGCTTGTTGCGATGCTCTGCGCTCTTTTTCCAATCCCGGCTTCGGCGGAACGGATCAAGGATATGGGGCAGTTCCAAGGACTGCGCGCCAACCAGTTGACCGGTTACGGAATCGTCGTCGGGCTGGCAGGAACCGGGGATGACAGTCTCGACTATGCGACTTTGGCAATGAAGGGTGCGGTCTCGCGTTTTGGGCTGACCTTGCCACCTGGTGCGAACCCATCGCTCAAGAATGCAGCCGCGGTCATGATTACGGCTGAACTCCCACCATTTGCCAAGCCGGGACAGCGGATCAACATTACAGTTTCCGCTTTGGGTAAAGCCAAGTCGCTCCGCGGCGGAACCTTGCTCATGGCGCCACTCTATGGTGCCGACAGCCAAATCTATGCGATGGCACAGGGTAATCTGGTCGTCGGTGGCCTTGGTATCGAAGCCGCCGATGGCTCAAAAATCGCAGTAAATGTTCCGTCCGCAGGCCGGATTGATGGTGGTGCGACCGTCGAACGCTCGGTCGACACAGGCTTTACGAACGGCGATCAGCTGGTTTTCAACCTGCATGACCAGGATCTGACCAATGCGCGTCTTGTCGCCGAGGCAATCAATCGCGCATTGGGCGCCGGAAGCGCGCAGGCGAGCGACGGCGGATCAATAGCCATTGTGGCGCCGCAGGGCGGACCCGCCCGCATCGGCATGATGAGTGCGATCGAAAATATCGAAATCAAGCCGTCCGAACCGCCGGCGCGTGTCATCGTGAATTCGCGCACGGGTACGGTCGTGATCAACGGAGCGGTCCGGATCAGCCCGGCTGCCGTGACGCACGGCAAGTTGACCGTGCGGATTGATGAAAAGCCACGGGTTATCCAGCCTGAGCCTTTCAGCAAAGGTGAGACCGCGCTCGAGCCCAATAGCCAGATCGCTGTTGAGGAAGCCCGCAATCCTATGTTCTTGATGCCGAGAGGCGCTTCACTTCAGGACATCGTCAAAGCCATCAATCGGATCGGCGCTTCTCCGGGGGATCTCGTTGCCATTCTTGAGGCGCTGAAAGAAGCCGGTGCGCTCAAGGCGGAGTTGATCGTGATATGATAAAGCCGCTTTCCCTCTCCTCTGCCGCCACGCAGACAAAGACAACAGACCCTGCGCTGCAAAAGGCGGCACAGGCCTTTGAGGCTGTTTTTCTGCGTGAGATGATCGGGTCGATGCGCAAGGCCAAGCTTGCCGATGACGATTTGTTTGGATCCAGTGCCACGGATAATTTTCGTGAGCTGGCCGACGCCAATACCGCCGAAAGCATGTCCGGACTCGGACAATTCGGCATCGCCGCGCTTGTTGAGGCACAAATGGCCAAATTTGGCGGAAAATCATGACGGACCTTCTCGGGCTCGGCGCATCGGGGCTGCGCGCTTACGGTCGCGCACTCGCGAATGTCGGCGACAATATCGCCAATGCCCAAACCCCCGGTTATGCGCGCCGCACGACGCGACTTGAAGAGCTTGCCGGTGCGGGTGAAATGGTTCTTTACCATGCGGCCGGTCAAGCAAATGGCGTTCGCGTGACAGGAATCAATCGTCTGACGGATCAATGGCTCGTTGAAGGATCACGTGCTGCCGGGGCGGATGCGGGGCAAACTGCTGCACGACTTCCTTGGTTGCAGGCCACCGAAGCCGGATTGGCACAGGGCGGGAATGATGTCGGCGTAACGCTGACTAGCCTGTTCAATTCCGCCGATCTCCTGGTGGCAGATCCCTCGAATACGACGCTTCGAACGCAGTTTCTGAACGCCGCGGACAGCACGGCGACGGCGTTGAGACGCACGGCCGGGTCGCTCGATGCAGCGGTCGCGGGAGTTGGTGCGGTGGCGACAGGCGCCGTCACGCAGCTCAATACGGATTTGACGGCATTGAAGAAGGTCAATGACGGCCTGCTACGCGCGCGCGATGGCAGCACCGATCAGGCTGGCCTGTTGGATGAGCGCGACCGCCTTCTCGACAATATTGGGGCCGCAGTGCCTGTTTCGGTGACCTATGACAATCGTCAGGCGGCGACGGTTCACCTAGGTGGAGCGTCTGGCCCGCTGATGGTGTCAGGTGCCGGTGGTGCGGCAAGTTTTGGCCTGACAATCGCTATCGATGGACGCCTCTCTTTTTCGCTTTCGACTGTTGGTGGCAGTATCGCTCCTGGTTCGGGGCAATTGGCGGGTCTGGTTCAGGCGGCCGATCATGTAGCAAATCAGCGCACTGCGCTGGATACGCTTGCAACGCAAATTTCAACGGACTTGAACACGGCTCATGCCGCCGGCCTGGATGCGAATGGCAATCCGGGCGGACCTCTTTTTGTCCTGGGAGGGGCAGGTGCTGCTTCGATTGCAGCCGTGACTCTCCTGCCGGATCAGGTGGCGGTCGCGGACGCCGGCAGTGCCAATGGCAATTTTCTTGCCCTGTCCAGTTTACGCACAAGCAATGGTGTCGAAGCAGGCTGGGCAGCACTTGTTGCCGCGCAAAGCCAATCTGTTTCGACTGCACGCGCCGAAGATGCCGCAGCGGCATCTCGACGAGACGGAGCATTTGCGGCAAGATCCGATGTCAGTGGCATTGATTTCGATCAGGAAGCAGCTGATCTTCTGCGCTTCCAACAGGCCTATGAAGGCTCGGCGCGCGTCATTCAGGTCGCACGCGACACGCTACAATCCATTCTCAATATATTCTGATTGGACGGACCATGATCAACGCCGTTGGCAATCGTATGATGATAGAAATCAACCGCCAGCAATCGCTCGCCCGCGCGATAGCAGATACGCAAATTGCAATCTCGACTGGCAAGAAAATACAGCGTGCCTCCGACGATCCCGTCGCCGCAGCACGTGTGACGACCATCGGGCGCTCGCAAGCGAACAACAAGACATGGTCAATAAATCTGGACACAGGCCTATCGCTCAATAGCCAGGCCGATACCGCCGTGTCGGGAATGGCAGGCCACATGGCCAAAACACGCGAATTGATGCTTGCCGGTGCCAGTGGGGCTCTTTCTGCGGCCGACCGCCAAACCCTGGCGATGCAACTCGATGGAATTGCCGCTGAGCTGGATGGGCTCGCAGGGCGACGTACGACGAGCGGCCAACCGCTTTTTTCGACAGGAACCGCGCTCAGCGTGCGCTACGATGCTAATACGATCCTCGCTCCGGTTCCGTCACTTTCGCAAGTGTTTGATGTGAGTGGCGTCTCTCTTTCGCAAATGACGCGAGACGCAGCAACTGCGCTGCGAAGCGGGACGCCAGCGGCAATTACCGCGTCACTGTCCACGCTCGATACAGGAATAGCGCACACCGCAGACGCACTCGGCGATATCGGCCAGCGCGGCGCGCGTCTTCAGTCGCTGCAAGAGGCGTCCCGCATTCAGGATATCGATTTCGCTGCGGAAAGGTCAAACCTTGAATCGACCGATCTTTCGGAAGCCATAGCCTTGCTGAATGCCCAAACCCTGACGCTTGACGCAGCACAGGCAGCATTTGCGAGGATGAATCGCCGGACGCTGTTTGACGTGCTGTCCTGACGCAAGTTTTCCCGTCCACTGCCGTTCTTCAACATGTGGTGCATTCGGCCAGCTCGGCCAAGTGAAGCAGGGATTTAACAGGCACATCCATGTTTGCGATCGTCGGTATCATTGTTCTGCTCGTCATGGTTTTTGGCGGCTTTGCCCTCACCGGCGGCAATCTTGGGCCGGTGATGGAGGCCCTGCCGCACGAGATGTTGATTATCGGTGGCGCCGGCATGGGCGCTCTCATTATTGGAAATTCAGCCAAAGAGCTAAAGGCGCTCGGCGGTGTGATGGGAAAGGTTTTCAAGGGGCCACGCTACAACCGCCAGGATTATCTCGATTGCATATTTCTCGTTTCGCGCCTGATGAAAATGCTGCGTACCGAAGGGCCGGTGGCCGTTGAGCCGCATATTGAAGACCCTGCATCGTCCAGCGTGTTTGCCGAATATCCAAAACTCCTCAAGGACCAGACCTTGATTCATCTGATCGCTGACACATTGCGTCTTGTGGTCGTTTCATCGGGAACGCTCGATCCAAATGCGGTTGAGGACGTGATGGATAATACCATCAAAAACCACGTCCACCACACCGAGCAACCCGCTGAAACATTGCAGACCCTGTCAGATGCTTTGCCAGCCCTCGGAATTGTTGCTGCTGTGCTGGGCGTGGTGAAAACCATGGGTTCGATCGACAAGCCACCTGCCATCCTGGGCGGCATGATTGGTTCTGCGCTTGTCGGGACCTTTCTGGGCGTGCTGTTGTCCTACGGCTTGGTGGGCCCTTTTGCCAATCGCGCCAAGCAAGTGATTGCCGCAGACGTGGCGATATACCACGTTGTCAAACAGATCATCATTGCGTCACTGAACGGGCATCCATTGCCGTTGGTGATCGAAGCCGCTCGTTCCGGCATCGATCACAGCTATCAGCCGAGCTTCGCCGAAGTGTTTGACGGAATGAGGGGGCGATAATGATCGAACGTCCCAACATGCCGCGGCCGATCATCGTCAAGAAGGTCTATGAGATCAAACATGGCGGTCATCATGGTGGTGCCTGGAAGGTCGCCTATGCCGATTTCGTAACCGCCATGATGGCGTTCTTTCTGCTGATGTGGCTACTTGGGGCGACAACTGAAAAACAGCGCAAGGCACTGGCAGACTATTTTTCTCCAACACTGATCCAGAAAAAAGCCGAAAGTGCTGGCTCCAATGGAATGTTTGGCGGCGCTTCCCTTGTCGATGCTGACAACTATCCCCATCGCGCAGCACAAACCGGAACGCGCGCTTTGACGATTCCCAAAAATGCCAAGGGCGGACCAAGAGAATCCAATTCGAGAGCAGACGATGAAGCGCGGTTTGCATCAATGAAGCAATTGCTTCAGCACCGGCTCAATAATAGCCCGACGATGCGACGCTTTGCGCGGAGCGTACGTCTGGTCCAAACAAATGATGGTTTGCGGATCGACCTGGTGGATGACGCCGAATTTGCAATGTTCCTGATCGGCACCGACCGGTTAACCGCTGAGGCAACAAACTTGATGGAGATTGTTGCTCTCGTCATAAATGAAGTGCCAAACGCGGTTGTTGTTCGGGGCCATACGGATGCTTCTCCATACACGCTCAACCCGACTTTGAGCAACTGGACGCTTTCGACGGCGCGGGCAGAGGCGACGCGCAGGGCATTGGTCCTGCAGGGCGTCGACACCCGCCGGTTCTCACGTATCGAAGGTGTGGCCGATCGAGAGCCTTACAACCCGCTTGATCGTTTCGACCCCACGAACCGGAGAATGTCAGTCACTTTGGCATGGAGCACGGCTTATGCAGAAAAAAATGATAACATCCAAAATGGAAGCAATAATGGAGCATCGAGGTAGATAATTCGATATTGAGTCCTATAAATCACGCATTATCAAGTTAAATGCTATTATAGTTCGAGTATAGAGTAAAATACATCGGATATAAAGTATATAAACAGATAATCTACATTGATGTAAATAGTTTGATTTACCTCATATTAACCAGATTCATCTCAATTCCACAGATCAACTCCAAGTAAGGGTTGAAAGGTTAACTGGGGGCTGAGATGGCGGTAGCCGTGAAATCAAGACAGGACGCAAACGAAGTTGGTCTGTCGATCATTGGACAGTCTGAAACGGTCAACTTGCTGCGAGACATGATTTCGCGCGTTGCAACTGCATCAGTCCCAGTATTACTCAATGGCCCGTCAGGTTCCGGCAAGGAAATGGTTGCCCGATCGATCCACAAGAT
>JANLST010000255.1:0-2605 GCA_031362505.1 Sphingomonadales bacterium | reverse complement strand
CCTATACAACTCATCAAGTTGATGAGCCGCAACGGCCATAATCGCCTGATCGGGGTCCGCTACAACGCTCATGGCGATGATTGGGCAGAGCTTTGCCTTCCTTACAACGATAGCTTGGTGAGCGACGCGGAAACCGGCATCCTTGCCTCTGGCCCGATCTTCACGATGATGGACATGGCAACTTCGATGTCGATCTGGCTCTCGCGTGGCTATTTCCAACCTCAGGCTACGCTTGATCTCAGGGTTGATTATCTTCGTCCCGCAGAGCCGGGCAAGGATGTGATTGGCCACGGCGAATGTTATCGCATCACGAAATCAATCGCATTCGTCCGCGGGCAGGCACATGATGGCGATCCGTCGCGCCCTGTGGCGCATGTTGCCGGCACCTATATGTTCACGGCTGGAGCATGACCGTTTTTCGGTCTCCCTATGCCCAGACCATGGGTTTCACGTCGGAACGCGATGCCGAGGGACGCCTCGTGCTATTGATGGATTATGAATTCAACAAGATGGGCCGGCCTGGCTTTCTTCACGGCGGAGCTATCGCCGGTATGCTGGAAGCCGCAGGCTACGCAACATTGGCTGATGCCCTTGGTCCAGAAGACCCGGCGCGGATCAAGCCGGTCAACGTCACGGTCAATTATCTTCGCGGAGGGCGCGACGCCGTAACCCGCGCGCGCGCCACAATCCAGCGACTGGGGCGACGCATCGCCAATCTGGAAGTGATCGCCTGGCAGGATGATCCGCAACAACCGATCGCCATTGCGCAAATGAACCTGATGCTGGCGCGGGATTAGCGGCGGTCGCGCTATTCCGCTGCCACCGGCAGTTCCGGCTCCTTCCAGACAAGCACTGGCTTTCGTGCGGCGAGTGTCTCGTCGAGCCTCCGACG
Organism: Sphingomonadales bacterium; assembly: GCA_031362505.1. GTDB lineage: Bacteria > Pseudomonadota > Alphaproteobacteria > Sphingomonadales > Sphingomonadaceae > Aquisediminimonas. The sequence continues at coordinate 1,713 of JANLST010000255.1, read as the reverse complement.
TGGCGCAAAGTGTGGTGCGGTCTTGAGCGCGGGATCGCCCTGCTTTGCCCGGAGTGCCACAGACCGAAGCGCGCCTATAAACTGGTCGAGTGTCGCTTTGCTTTCGGTCTCGGTCGGCTCGATCAGCATTGCACCGTGCACGACAAGGGGAAAATAGACTGTCATCGGGTGATAGCCCTCGTCAATCATTCCCTTGGCGATGTCGAGGGTGGTGAAGCCTTCGGCCAGTCCTGCATCGGTAAACAGCGCTTCGTGCATGCATGGTCCTGAAGGACCGAATGGGGCTTCGAGAACATCATCCAGCGAACGCAGGATATAATTGGCGTTGAGGACTGCATCCTCAGCCACCTGCCGCAAGCCGTCAGCACCGTGAGAAAGGATGTAGGCAAGGGCGCGGGTATACATGCCCATCTGCCCGTGGAACGCCGTCATCCGGCCAAACGACTGGCCATAATGCTCGCTGGCATTTTCCTCTTCGATCAGGCGATATTCTTCGCCTACCTTTTCGATGAAAGGGAGCGGCGCAAACGGTGCCAGAGCTTCGGACAGGACAACCGGCCCTGAACCCGGCCCGCCGCCGCCGTGCGGGGTGCTGAAGGTCTTGTGCAAATTGATGTGCATCGCATCAATGCCAAGGTCGCCGGGGCGGACGCGGCCGACAATCGCATTGAAATTTGCCCCATCGCAATAAACAAAACCTCCGGCGGCGTGGACCGCATCGGAAATTGCCTTCATGTCGCGCTCGAACAGGCCGCACGTGTTGGGATTGGTGATCATCACGCCCGCAACGTCGGGGCCGAGTCGCCCCCGCAGCGCATCGAGATCGACGCGGCCTTCAGTGGTCGCCGGGATATTCTCAACCGCGTAGCCCGCGAACGCCGCCGTCGCTGGATTGGTGCCGTGCGCACTTTCTGGAACGAGGATGACCGAACGAGCATCTCCTCGCGCCTCCAGTGCGGCCCGGATCGCGAGGACGCCGCACAATTCGCCATGCGCGCCCGCCTTTGGCGACATTGCAACGGCCTTCATGCCGGTCAGCGTAACCAGCCAGTGCGCCAGTTCATGAATGACCGCGAGCGCGCCTTGCACCGTGTGGACGGGTGCGAGCGGATGGATATCGGCAAAGCCCTTCATCCGTGCGACTTTTTCATTCAGCCTCGGATTGTGCTTCATTGTGCACGAACCGAGCGGAAACAGGCCAAGGTCGATGGCGTAATTCTGTCGACTGAGGCGAGTATAGTGGCGGATCGTTTCAGGTTCAGACAGGCCGGGAATGCCCATCGGACGGATGCGTTCAAGTCCGCCAAGGCGCGATTTGCAGGCAGGCGCCTTTGCGAAATCGACTCCTGTCATTTCACTATCGCCAATCTCGAAGATCAGCGCCTCTTCGAGCATCAGGGCGCGATTGCCGGTGTGGGTCGTGGCGCCTGGCGATAGGTCATCTGACATTTCCGGGCGCCATCCACTCTGATTGATCGTCATGCCAGCACCTCCGCAAGCGTGGTGGCGAAGGTTTCGACATCCTCCGGCGTCACTGTTTCGGTTACAGCGACGACAAGGCCGTTTTCGAGCGCAGACACGCCGGGATAGAGCCGTCCGAGCGAGACACCCCCCAACACGCGCCGGTCAGCCAATGCGCGGATCACCTGCCTGGCCTCCTTGGGCAGCCTCAACGTGAATTCATTGAAGTAGCTTTCGTTCACCAGTTTAACC
>JANLST010000253.1:0-1593 GCA_031362505.1 Sphingomonadales bacterium | reverse complement strand
CGACGATGAATGCAGGGATGCCCATGGTTTGGCCCTCCCGGTTATAAATGGTGGCAGCCGCTGCAAAGGACATGCTCGTATGGCCCGAAGGGAAGCTCTTGCGATCGCTGCCATCCGGGTGAAGCTCGGGAAAGGCCTCCTTCAGGCCGAAGGTGACAAGCTGGGCTGCCGCCATCGAGCCGCCTGCCTGCAGCGCACCATGCGTATCGCCCTTGATCAACGGCGTGCCAATCGCGATCGCAGCCAGGCCATAGACGCCGATATCGGTCAGCGTGGCATAGGTCTTCTCGTTCTTGGCAAATGCTTGACTGGGAAGCGCAACCGCAAACAGCGACAGAATCATCCCGAATTTTTGGATTAGGCGGATCATCTTGAGAATGTGCCTCTCATGTTGTGCCCCGTTAAAAACGGTGACACAGAATTCAATCCCGTGCAAGAAACCTCTTTCATGATCCATTATCGCCCCGCCACCCCGCACGATGTGTCCGCCCTTTCGGAGCTTGGGCGAACCAGCTTTGTCGATGCCTTCGGGCATCTTTACAGTGCCGACAACCTCAACCGCTTTCTCGAACAGACCTATTCAAAGCCTGTGATCGAGAATGAGCTCGCAAATCCGTTGAGACTGTTTCGGATTGCAGAGAAAGACGGAGGGATGCTGGGCTATTGCAAACTTGGACTCGACGTCACGCTCGACCACGACCGACGCGGCCGACGCGCAATGGAACTCAAACAGCTTTACCTTCGTGGCACCCAGACGAGAAGCGGAATTGGTGCGGCCTTGATGGGATGGGCCCTGGACGAAGCAAACGCGCGCCAGTTCGACGATATCATCTTGAGCGTATGGAGCGGAAATCAAGACGCGCAGCGCTTCTATCGGCGCTATGGGTTTGAGAAAATCGGCGACACGATATTCATGGTCGGCGATCATTGCGACGCGGAGTATCTGATGGGATTGCGGCTACGCTAGGCGGCTATTTGCGCCACCGCCATGCTGGTCCTATAAGCACGCTCATGTCCTCTATTCGTCCCTGGCGCGATATCTCGCGCCGCACATCACGCCAGATCATGGTCGGCAATGTTCCCGTTGGCGGCGATGCCCCGATCAGCGTCCAGACCATGACCAACACGTTGACGTCTGATCCCAAGGCAACAATCGATCAGATCCGCCGGTGCGAGGAAGCTGGCGTGGACATTATCCGTGTCTCCTGCCCTGACGTCGAAAGCACGGCTGCGCTCAAGCAGATCGTCCGTGCGTCGCGTGTGCCAATCGTGGCCGACATCCATTTTCACTATAAGCGCGCGCTGGAAGCTGCCGATGCGGGGGCCGCATGCCTGCGGATCAATCCCGGCAATATCGGCTCCGCCGAGCGCGTGAAGGAAGTGGTGAACGCGGCCAAGGCCAATGGCTGTTCAATCCGGATTGGCGTCAATGGAGGCAGTCTCGAAAAGGACCTGCTCGAGAAATATGGCGAGCCCTGCCCCGAGGCGCTGGTCGAAAGTGCGCTCGACCATATCCGGCTCCTCGAGGATCATGATTTCCGTGAATACAAGGTCGCCGTGAAGGCAAGCGATCATTTCCTCGCGGTCGCGGCC
>JANLST010000251.1:0-6115 GCA_031362505.1 Sphingomonadales bacterium | reverse complement strand
TTCGAGTTTCTCGGCAGCGAGAGCGGCTATAGCGATACGTTCAGCACGTCCGGTGGTCTTTCGTATACCGAAACCAGCTGGCTCGAGAATCATTTCGCTGCCCCCATCCTTATCGGCACCCAATATTTTGCTGGCGGCGATCTGGCTAAATTGCTGAATTTCAGCAGCAATCTTGGACTGGCTGCAACAGTCGGGGACGATGGCTTTGGAATCTTCCTCGGACCGCGGGCTGTGAGTGGTGGACAGTACAACACCTTCTATCTTGGCTATGATGACGAGATCTCACGCAAGGACGACAACCACGATGATTTCGTCGTGAGGGTAACGGTGAATTCGCCTGTGCCTGAGCCAACCACATGGGCAATGTTGCTCTTTGGCTTCGGTATCGTTGGTTTTGCCCTGCGTCGCCGTGTTTCGCGGACTGCAGCGTTCGTCTGAACTATCCTCTGATACCGTCGATATGATTTTGACGGCATAATAATCGATAGCCCTGCCGAAGCAATTCGGCAGGGCTCTTTTTCGTTTGAATTGAGCCGGCGATAGTATGGATGCCGCGCAACCGATCGCTTCGGTCTATCGTCGGCCGAACAGCTTTTCGATATCACCATGGGCCAGTTTGACCCAAGTCGGGCGGCCATGATTGCACTGGCCGGAATGTGGCGTAACTTCCATTTCACGCAGCAATGCGTTCATTTCCACGACCGAAAGCACGCGACCGGCGCGAACCGAGCCGTGGCAGGCCATTGTCCCGGCGACCGCATCGATCCGCTCCTTCAAAGAGAGCACTTCGCCATGCGCGGCAAGTTCGTCAGCCAGATCAGTGACGAGGCCTTTGATGTCACCTGCGCCAAGAACAGCCGGGGTAGCCCGCACCAAGATCGCTGCAGGACCAAAGCGTTCAAGTTCAAGCCCGAACGCTGAAAGATCAAGAATCCGCGCCTCAAGTCGATCGCATGCTGTTTCGTCAAGTTCGACCACTTCAGGGATGAGCAAAGCCTGCGAGGAAACTTCCCCTGCTTCGACGGCACGGCGCATCCGCTCCAGCACGAGACGCTCATGCGCGGCATGCTGGTCGACAAGCACCAATCCATCCTCGGCCTCGGCCACAATATATGTCTGGGCGATCTGCCCTCGCGCTACGCCCATGGGATAATTGATCGCTTCGGGCGGCGATGCCTGAGCGATTTCCGCGCGAGCCACAGGCGCTGCCGCCATAAAGCTGAGGTGTTGATCCCTGACGCGCGACTGGATTCCCTGGGAAGGCCAAGTTTGAGCGGAATCGCCTTCAGACCGCCAGCTGCCGAGTGCCGCAACTGAAGCAAGTGGAGCCCGCCCCTGCCCTGCTTCATCGAGCGCGCGTCGCAAGCCGCTGACGATCAACCCGCGCACCAGCGCCGGATCGCGAAACCGAACTTCCGTCTTGGCTGGATGCACGTTGACGTCAACCTCGCCCGGCGGGACCTCGACGAACAACGCGACAATCGCATGTCGATCACGCGCCAGCATGTCTGCATAAGCGCCGCGCACTGCTCCTGCCAAAAGCCGGTCTTTGACCGGCCGGCCATTCACGCACAGATATTGATGATCCGCCACACCGCGATTGAATGTGGGCAAGCCGGCCACACCCGTCAATCGAACGCCTTCGCGTTCGAAATCAATCGCAACGCTCGCCCCCGTCAAGGCGCGATCGGTAAGAGCGGCAACGCGATCTGGGCCGGATTCTCCTGGCGGTACGAGAAGAGTCCGCCGTCCGCCATGATCAAGACTGAATCCGATATCGGGGCGGGCCATCGCAAGCCGCCTTATTGCATCGATACAGGCCGCATATTCGGCGCGCTCGGACCGAAGAAACTTGCGGCGGGCTGGGATGTTCGCAAACAGACCTTCGACCTTCACACGCGTTCCGGGCGGGATCGCGGCGGGGCCTTCCTCCAGAAAACTTCCGTTGTCGACGGTCCGACGCCAGCCATCTCGCCCGCGCACCCGGCTTTCGATCGATAGTCGGGCAACGCTCGCGATCGATGGCAGAGCCTCGCCTCGGAATCCCAGGGTGGTGACGGCATCAATCGCTTCGTCGGGTAGCTTTGAGGTGGCATGTCGCTCAAGCGCGAGCGCCATGTCAGGCGGCGTCATACCGCTGCCATTGTCGGCAACCTCGATGCGCTCTATTCCGCCGCTCACGAGCGAAATTGCAATCTGCGTGGCCCCGGCGTCGATCGAATTCTCAACCAATTCCTTCAACGCTGCAGCCGGTCTTTCCACCACTTCACCGGCAGCGATGCGATTGACAAGATGCAAGGGCAAGCGGCGTATTGACATGCCGGACGCTGTAGCCCAAGCGGCCTCATTCCGCGAGCGGCAGTTGAAGAATCGGGGAGATTTTTTCCCGAAGCGCTGCTAACTCGCATCCATCACTTAATCCCAAACGGGCTCACTACGCTGACCCGAACAAGGCAGGTATCAGGAATGGCGTTTTTCTCCCGCTTTTTCAAAATGGTGTCGCAAGACATGGCGATCGATCTCGGCACCGCAAACACCATCGTATATGTCCGTGGACGCGGGATTGTTCTGAACGAACCTTCGGTCGTGGCGATTGAAACCATCAACGGAGTTCGCACAACAAAGGCCGTCGGCATCGATGCGAAGCTGATGATGGGCAAGACGCCCGGTTCGATCGAAGCAATCCGCCCACTTCGTGACGGTGTGATTGCGGATATTGAAGTCGCCGAAACGATGATAAAGCACTTCATCAAGAAGGTGCATGGACAGAGCCGCTTTCCAAGCTGGCCCGAAATTGTCATTTGTGTGCCATCGGGTTCAACGTCGGTCGAGCGCCGCGCGATCCGCGATGCGGCCTCAAACGCAGGTGCCAGCCAGGTTCACCTCATCCTCGAGCCCATGGCAGCGGCTATCGGCGCCGACATGCCCGTCACCGAACCTGTTGGTTCGATGGTGGTTGATATTGGTGGCGGGACCACCGAAGTCGCGGTACTTTCATTGCGCGGACTCGCCTACACGACGTCCGTCCGGGTTGGCGGAGACAAGATGGACGAAGCGATCGTCTCCTATGTTCGCCGCAACCACAACCTTCTGATTGGCGAAGCAACGGCCGAGAGAATCAAGAAGGAAGTCGGCGTTGCGAAACCGCCAGCCGACGGCGTTGGGAAAACGATCCACATCAAGGGTCGCGACCTCGTTAACGGCGTACCCAAGGAGATTGCAATCAATCAGGGCCAGATTGCCGAAGCCTTGGCAGAACCTGTCGGCACAATTGTGGAAGGTGTGCGCATCGCACTGGAAAACACAGCACCTGAGTTGGCGGCGGATATCGTCGATCAGGGCATTGTCCTGACAGGTGGCGGCGCTCTTCTCGAGGGTATCGATGAAGTGCTGCGTGACGAAACCGGCCTTCCTGTTACCGTAGCTGACGATCCGTTGACCTGTGTTGCATTGGGTACGGGCCGCGCGCTGGAAGACCCGATCTTCCGTGGCGTGCTGCTCACCGCCTGAGAAAGGCTAGGCCGCCATGGCGCCGCCATCTCCCCGGCGCCCCGGCTTTTCGAGGCGGGCGCAATATAGTCTGTTCGTGGGCTATGTTGCTGCAATAGCGGGTGCGCTTGCGGGGCTATTGCTGATTGTCACAGCACGGTTCGACCCGACGGGTCATGCCGCACTCCAGAGCTTTTTTGCGGACATATTCTCACCCGTTTCTTCAGCTGCGCGCAGCGTTGGAGCCGGGATTGGTGCAGGTGGCGAAGAGGTCGGCGCCTATTTCGACGCTGCCTCAAAGAACAGCGATATGAAGCGCCAACTCGATGCTGCCAGACGTGATCTGGTCAAGGGAAAGAGCGATGCTTACGAAAACCGCAGATTGAAGCAACTTGTTCGCCTTGTGGAGCGGTTGCCTCAAGGCAGCGTTACTGCTCGGCTGGTCAGTTCTACCGGAACCAGCAGCAGAAGATATGCTATCCTTGCAGCGGGAAGCCGCGATGGCGTCGTCGATGGCCAACCTGTCCGAACACAGGACGGCTTGATTGGACGCATCGTGCAGGTTGGCGAGCGATCGGCACGGGTTCTCCTGATAATCGATGGTGGCAATATCGTGCCGGTGCGCAGGGTCCCGGATGGAGTCCCGGCAATTGCTTACGGTTTGGGCGATGGACGAATTGATTTGCGCCCTCTCGCTGCTGGAACCAATCCATTCAAGGAAGGCGATGTGTTTGTGACATCGGGAACCGGTGGCATCTATCAACCAGGCATAGCTGTGGCCATTGGCATCAAGCACAATCGGGAAGGCACCATTGCGCGACCGCTTGCGGATCCAGCCAGTTTCGATTTTGCAATCGTCGAGCCGGAATTCGTCATGCTTCCCCCGCCACCAAGGATCGAAGGGAGCAAAAAATAGTGGCCCGCCATCCGCGATCCCGCATTGGTCGCACCCCATCGCGGACACAACGACAGGCCGTACCCATCATATCGACAATGATCGGTTCGATGACTCCTTTGCTTCCGGTCATTGCGACTGCGCCCTTGATGCCGCCTTGGGGTCTGATGATCCTTATTGCTTGGCGGATGCTCCACCGCAATATGTGGCCAGTCTGGATGGGGCTGCCTCTTGGGCTTTTCGATGATATGTTCAGCGGGCAACCACTGGGTTCCGCTATGATGCTCTGGACGCTTTCCTTATTTGGTCTCGATCTGCTCGACAGGCGGATGGTTTGGCGTGATTTCATGCAGGAATGGGGCATCGCCGGCGGATTGATCATCGCGATGCTTCTTGGACAACTCCTCATTTCCTACGCAACAGGTGGCGCGACCAATCCTCTGCTCCTGTTGCCTCAGGCAAGTTTATCGGCTCTCGCCTTCCCTTTGATTGCCCGGATCTGTGCGGCGATTGATGAATGGCGACTGCGTTGATGAAAAACTCCAGACGTATGGTCACAGAGGCACAACAGGCATTCAGTTTCACACGGCGCTCGTTCGTCCTCGGAGCAGCCCAGCTAGGAGTGGGCGGACTTCTCGCTGCACGCATGGCCTGGTTGTCAGTCGCGCAAAACGAGAAATATGCGCTGCTCGCCGAAAGTAATCGCGTCAGTTTGACCCTCATGCCGCCCAGACGGGGTTGGATCGTCGATCGTGTGGGCAAGCCATTGGCTCTTAACCGGACATCTTTTCGTGTCGACCTCATCCCGGATCGCATACAGGATCAGGATCGGGTACTGGGTCAGCTGAAACAACTCCTCGCACTTACCAGTGACGAGATCGACCGTATTCGCGAAGACATAGAAAAGGCAGCAGGTTTCCAGCCCGTCCAGGTCGCCGAGAATCTTGATGTTGAGCGTTTTGCTGCAGTCAGCATCCGTGCCAATGAAATGCCCGGCGTGGCGCCCGCTCAATCCTATGCACGCTATTATCCGGATGGTGCTGCTGTCGGCCATCTCGTCGGTTATGTGGGTATTGCCTCAGCCAAGGACTATGAAAAGGAAAAGAACCCTCTTTTGATCCAGCCCGGATTCAAGATCGGGAAAGAGGGTCTGGAACGCGTCTTCGAAAAGCTGATGCGAGGAAAACCAGGTGCCAAACGTTCGGAAGTAACCGCGCGAGGCAAGTTGGTTCGCGATCTGGAGACGCGCGAGGATACGCCTGGCGGCACATTGAGGCTTACGGTCAATGCTGGTCTGCAAACTTATGCGTCGCGTCGTATGGGCGCCCAATCGGCTTCGTTGGTTTGCATCGATTGCACGAGTGGCGACATCCTGACCTTGGCGTCGATGCCGAGTTACGATCCGAACAGCTTTTCCGACGGGATCAGCCATACCGAATGGAACATGTTTTCAACGGACGACCATTTGCCTCTTGTCAACAAGTCGCTGCAAGGGCTTTTCCCGCCGGGTTCGACCAGCAAGCCGATGACATCGCTCGGGCTCCTTGCAGCGGGCATTGATCCCGACCAGACTGTGAATTGCACCGGTGCCTACCGTGTCGGCAACGCCATTTTCCACTGTTCGCAACGGCGTGGACACGGCCCGATCGCGCTGCACGAAGCGATCATCAAGAGCTGTGACATCTATTTCTATGCAATGGCCAAGCAAGCCGGCATGAAGCCGCTCGCCGC
>JANLST010000224.1:0-12895 GCA_031362505.1 Sphingomonadales bacterium | reverse complement strand
CATGCCGGGGCTGCAACGTGCCGTTACACGAACACGCGCACTGATCGCGCTGACAACCGGAGCCTATCTCGGCGCGGTTGCGCTTTGGGCAGATCAGCTCTCGACGCTGGTTTATGACGAAAACTATACAAACGTGACCGTCGAAGTGCGGCTCCTCGCGCTTGCCTTTTTCCTTGCCGGTCTCAACCAGCCGTCGGAAACGCGCCTGATCGTATTGAAAGCGGGCAGGGCGATGCTGATCGTGCGTTCGATCACAGCCCTGTTCGCGATTGTCAGCCTGGCTGTGGCCGCATCCTGGGGCGTTGCCGGAATGGCCATCGCGGTCGCTGGAATCCAGATGCTCAACCTCTTGCTGTTGTGGCTCGCAGAACGTCGCGTTGTTTTTCAAGGGATCTCCAAATGATCGCAAAGAGTGTCACGCACCCAAGATTTTCGATCATTATCCTGACCTATGCGCGTGAGGCGATCCTCGCCGAAACGCTGGAGAGACTTGCAGGGCATCTGCAGGGTCGATCGGACTATGAATTGCTTCTGGTCGACAACAATATCGAAGCGGTCGGACGCGCGGCGCAACTCGCGCCCTTCAATGCCGCCAAGGTGCTCTGGGATGGACGCAACAAGGGCGTTGCCGCGCGCAATCACGGCATTGATGTTGCACGCGGTGAGTTCATCATCCTGCTCGATGATGATGTTTTCGTTGACACACCGGACTTTCTTGACCGGTTTGGCGCGCTATTCGATGCCGAAGAAAACCTCGGGTCGGTCACGACGCGAAAATATGTGCGCGGCGAGACACGTCGCAGGCTTGACCTGATTCCGCATACAGACAAATCGGTCGACCTGACCCGGCCATTCCATACGTTCCGCTTCGTTGGCGGCTGTGTTGGCTTCAGGACATCGATGTTGCGCGAAGTCGGCGGGTTCCTCCCCGATTTTTTTTACGGTCTCGAGGAAGTCGAACTGGCCTACCGGATTATCGATGGCGGATGGACGATCCGTTATGAGCCGGACATCGTTTCCGAAGAACTCGAACATCCAGCCGGTCGACGCCCGAAGCGCGAGGTGCAGACGGATCGTCTCGCGAACAAATATATCATCAGCTACCTCCGGATGCCCCAGCCCTGGTTGTTGCTCAACATGGTCGCCTTCACACCCTATCTTCTCTATTTTGCAGGGGGCGAGGCAAGTGTTTACGGGGCGGTTCGCCAGTTTGCAGCATGGTTGCGCAAATCCGACCGACCCCGCCGTCGGCCGATTGGCAAGGCGGCAACACGATACATCCGCGCCTGTGGCGGTTCGACATGGCGATAGAAGGACAGTTCGGCAACATTGCCGCTGTGTTGCTTTCGCTTGCGGTGACGCTGGCTACCCCGGCCTGCGGAAAAACGGGCCAGCAACCAACGCTTGACCGGTCCGGCCTGTCCCTCACGTTTGAAGAAACATTCGACCGTGTGCCGAGCTTTTGGGATGCGAGCAAGCAACCGAAGGGCCGCTGGAAAACGAATTTCTTCTTTGGCGTGCAGGAACCCGATCACCCCATGGCCTGGACCTCGAGGACGATCGAGGGAAATGGCGAGTTGCAATATTATGCAAGCCCGTTCGCGCTGCCATCGCCGTTCGAATGGAACGATGGGATCCTCTCGATTGTGGCGCGAAGGACCCCGGTGGAAGGCCGTTCCCGCGCGCATGGATTGCCCTATTTGTCGGGATTGATCACTACCGAAAAGTCGTTCAGCCAATCGGGCGGTTATTTCGAGGCTCGCATAGCGCTGCCACAGGGCCGCGGTCTGTGGCCTGCATTCTGGTTGCTGCCGGATCCAAAAATTGAAAACGGCAATCCGGTCCATCCCGGTGGCCAGGAAATTGACGTGTTCGAGTCGATTGGTGAACCTGGAACCCTCTACCAGACGGTATTTACCGATCGCGCAGGCGCGAAGGTGAAGGATGCCCAAACCTTCGAGACATCTGCCAATCTCGGGGCGTTTCATACTTATGGTGTGCTTGTAATGAAGACGAATATCGTCTGGTATTTTGATGATCTGGAAGTACGGCGGGTCGCGAACAAGGATTTTTCCAGACCCGCCTATCTGCTGTTGAATCTTGCGGTCGGCGGAAACTGGGCCGGAGCGCCCGATGCTCGAACCCACTTTCCTGCTGCGATGCGGATCGATTGGGTTCGCGCCTATCGGCTGGACGGCAAAGCGCAATGATCGCAGACGTCCGCGCCGCTGGGCTTCCCGATCGGATCGAGGCTGACCTCGTCATTGTGGGGGCGGGCGCTGCCGGAATTGCGCTTGCTCTCGATCTTGCCGACACATCGATGCGCGTGGTGGTGGTTGAAGCGGGCGGCCCAAAATATTCATCGACGATCCAGGAATTCTATCGCGGCGAATCTGTAAAACCTGCCGCGCACAGCCCGGTGGATATGTACCGTCGCCGTGTATTCGGCGGATCGACGACGTTGTGGGGCGGGCGCTGCATCCCGTTCGACCCCATGGATTTCGAACATCGTCCCTGGATGAAATACGCACGGTGGCCAATCGCCTATGAGGAGATGGCAGACCATTTTCCGCGGGCGATGGCGATCGTCGAAGCCGGACTGCCGGAATTCCACGCCGAAGCTGCGCTTGAGGGTCAGGCGGCAATGGTTGCCGGAGTGGCGAACGAAGACGTGGTTCTGGATCGGATCGAACGATTCAGCCGGCCCACCGATTTCGGGGAACGCTACCGCGAACGCCTTGCCAGCGCTACGAATATCCGCGTTTTCACCAATGCGCCGACGACCCGGATCCTGCTTGCTGACGATGGCACCGCGGCCGGAGTGCATGTCAACGTCGGTGGCATGACAAGGACAGTTGCTGCACCGCGCGTTGTTCTCGCGGCGGGTGGGATCGAGACGCCGCGCTTGCTCCTCGCCGGCAACGATGCGCGCCCTCAGGGTCTGGGCAATGAACACGATCTGGTCGGGCGGTTCTACCAATGCCATCTGGAGGGGGAGGTCGGCCGGCTGCAATTTCTTTGCCCGCAAGACCAGATCAGGCAGGACTATGAGCGATCACGGGACGGCATCTACTGTCGCCGCTATATGTGGCTGTCACCACAAGCGCAGCGCAGGCACAAACTCGCCGGGTTGGTCATCCGCCCCGCCCATCCCGGCATCGTTGATCCAGATCACCGCGATCCGGTGCTATCGGCGATGTATCTCGCAAAAGCATTCATCGTTCCGGAATATGCCCGAAAAATGACTGCACTGGAGCATCATGCGCGGGCCCGGCGCGGCGGATCAGCGCTGAACTATCATGTGGCGCACCTTCGCAACCTGTTGCTGGGCTCTCCGCGGCTTGCCGCTTTTGCCTATGACTGGACCCGTCGCCGTATCCTTGCCGACCGCAAACTTCCGTCGGTCGTGCTGTCCAATCGTGACGGCATCTATCCGGCTGACATGAATGGCGAGCAGGAGCCCAACTTCGACAGCCGGGTCATGCTTGGCGCCGAGCGTGATCCTCTTGGTATGCGACGCGTGCGTATCGATTGGCGCGCGACACAAGCTGATTTCACGAGAATGCTGGGTGGGCTCAGGGTCATCACCAGAGCATTCGAGGCCAGCGATACGGTGCGGCTTGATCTTTCGGGCGTCGACGAATCGTCGCTTTCACAGACCATTGTCCCGATTGGAGGACACCATGTCGGGACGACACGGATGGCAGATGATCCGCGCTCGGGTGTTTGCGATCGGAACGGCGAAGTGTTTTCGGTTCCCGGACTGTTTGTTGCGGGTTCTGCCGTCTTTCCAACCTCGAGTTTTGCAAATCCCACACTGACTTTGATTGCCTTGACGCTGCGCCTTTCTGACCATCTGAAACGAACCGCGCCTCGGCAGGCCAAGCGCCAGGAGTCCATTCTTGCAGGAGCCTTTCATGCGTAATGCGCTCGTCCAGGACGCAAACATGTTTCTTTCGCGCTGGGGAGCCTCGCGCAAACCCCGCTGGATGCTTTGGGGACGTCTGCTTTTCCTTACGCCGGGGTTTCAATTCGTTTTCTGGCTTCGGGTTCAGCGTTCTCTGGCTGTGGTTCCCTTGGTCGGCCCGGCTCTGCGTCGGGTGATCTGGTATTGCACGACGATCTGGTTCTCGTGCGACGTCGATCCGCAGGTGGAAATCGGCGCCGGTCTCTATACGCCTCACCCGCTCGGCATCGTCATCGGCGGCGGTGTAAGGATCGGGGAGAATGTCTCGATCCTGCAAAATGTCACACTCGGTCGGGTTGCAACAGAACATCTCGATCCGACTATTGGCGATGATGTGGAAATCGGTGCTGGAGCGGTGGTCCTTGGCGCTGTTCATGTGGGGAGTGGCGCGAAGGTTGGTGCGAACAGCGTTGTGCTGAAGGATGTGCCGGCAGGAGCGATCGCAGTGGGTGCCCCGGCACGCGTGATCATTCGGGCTGCTCGGTCTGAAGCGATTGTCGACGATCGTGACCTTGCCAGCGTTGAAAGGGTCATCAGTTGAACGCGATACTGATCCGCGACGCCGAAATGTTCCTCAAGCGATGGGGAGCGACGCGCAAGCCAAACTGGATGCTCTGGCTGCGCCTGATTTTTCTGACACCGGGTTTCCAGTTCATATTCTGGTTGCGGATGCAACGCGCCGTTTCGTCTGTTCCTTTTGTCGGGCCCGTCCTGCGGCGCATTCTGTGGTACTGGACGAGGATCTGGTTTTCGTCCGAAGTGGATACCGATGCCCGGATCGGGCCGGGCTTTTACATGCCTCACCCCCACGGGATCATCATCGGCGCGGGTGTGCGGATCGGCGAGAATGTCTCGATATTGCAACGGGTAACACTGGGTCGTGCGGGTGAGAATCACGTCTATCCGGTGATCGGTAACAGGGTGGAAATTGGCGCAGGCGCGGCTGTGCTCGGCGCAATCAGTATAGGCGATGGCGCAAAAATCGGCGCCAACAGTGTCGTTCTGAAAGACGTGCCGGCAGGAGCGGTTGCGGTGGGTGCCCCGGCACGATTGATCCTGCGACACACCGCCAAGGAGTAGCGCGCATGCAGACAAAGCTCCCATTCGACATGAAGGCGGCTCGCGGTGCGCCCAAACTCGATCGGTTTGGCTTTCCTGTCCAACGATCCGGTCGATCCGCTTCGACGGCCGATGTGGCAGGTTCGGCGCCAGTCTTCTGGGTGTTTGTGGTCATTGCGATCTGCGTCACCCTTCTCCAGAAAATCGGATATGGTTCCTCGCCTGATGCCATCGTTCCACTCGTCGTTCCGCTGACGCTTGCCGCACTGGTCGCGGGCCTTGCTTTTGCCACACCTGTTTTCGATACTGGCCGACTGGCGCTCTACTTCCTGTTTGTCATCGTATCGGGGCTCAGCACCGCATTTTTTGCGATCAACTATTCGTTCAAGAGCTTTGCGCTCTACGCAATTCTCTATCTGCCGATGACAATCGCATTCCGCGTGTCCGACGCCACCTACCGGCGCTGCATGGGGTTCTTTTGCAATCTCATGCTCGGCGTCGTCGGAATCGTGTTGGTCCAGCATGCGATTCAGCTGACCATCGGGTGGCAATATTGGCCAAATCTTGACGAGATTCTGCCCAGGAACCTGCTGATCCCGTTCTTCAATTATGTTCAGCCGATCGTTTGGGGCATGAACTACATGAAACCCAACGGCGTGTTTTTCCTCGAAGTGTCATTCCTCTCGCAGTTTATCGCGCTGGCACTTGGGATCGAGATCGTCCTGTTCAAGCGCTGGTGGAGGGTCGCGGCGTTGACCGGAGCCGTCTTCATTACATTTGCCGGAACCGGTCTCCTGCTGCTGCTGCTGACGATTCCCGTGCTTGTCGGCAGAGTCTCGATCCGCAAGATGATGGTCTCGATCATTGTGATTGCTGCAGTTGGCTGGCTGGCCTGGTGGCTGGGGTGGGTCGATCTTGTTTCTCACAGGTTTACAGAATTTGACCGCTCGGGAGCGAGCGCGAATATGCGGTTCGTTGAGCCGTTCAATCGGTTGGCGGCCTTTGCAAGCGATCCGCAATCGCTGTACCGCGGAATCGGAGCGGGCCAGATCGAAAAGGCCCTGAACTTCCAGTGGTGGCCGATCACCAAGGCGATTCTGGAATACGGGATTATTCCCGGCATCCTTTTCTATGGCTTCTTCTTGTATGCCATGTTCAATCGGGCGCCGAGCCTGCGGATCGCCTATATGCTGGTCATCTGGTTCAGCTTTGAGGGCGCTTTGCTGACCGCAGTCAATCCCATCGCGTGCGCACTTCTGTCCACGATGTTCATCGTCGGGCGACGAAAAGGATAGGGTGGTCGCCTCTATTCTTTGACCGGTTGACTTCTGGACGGTTCACGGGCCAAATTCCTGCGGATGACAGTGGAGGGCAGGGCCGGTGAGTGCAGGTCGACAGGGAAGCACGCGAAAGATTGGCACGCTGGGGCTGATTGGTCTGGCAATGACAATGGCTGCAAGCAGCAGTTCCGCGCAACTTGCCGGTGACGATCCCCAGGACAATGTGCGGCAAGACGTCGGGGACGTTAGTGAGTCGCCGGTTGGCCAAGATGGGATTTCCGACGATCAACAGGCGCCCGTGCAGAACGGACCGGATGCTATCGGCCAGGATGATGAGGATGGGCTGCAATATGACGAACTCGATGCAGCAGACTTTGCGCCGGACAATGATCCAAGTGACGATTCAATACCAATCGATTTGTCCCAGACGCCCGCCGGTATGGAATGGGCATTGGTTGATGATCCAGTAAGTGGGTTCGGATCGTCGACGGGAAGCGGCGGGGCGAAATCAATCAGCCCAAACGTCATTCCTACAATGGAATTGCGACCGATTGCTCCCCGATCGGACGGTGGTACGCCGATGCTCCTCAGCGCTGGCGCTGTTATTCCGGTGCCGGAAAATGCGATGCCGTTCATGGCTGAGCTTTACTGGAGCCTTCCGCTCAACCAACTTAACATTCCAGCAGAGAATCGCGGTATGCCTGAAGGCCTTTTGCGCCACGCCTGTGGTGGCGCGCTGATCGCACCAAATTGGGTGCTCACCGCCGCCCATTGCGTCCGGCAAACGCAAACGCCGGAGGGAACCACGAATTTTTTGAAGATCAGTTTCATAGAGGCTTCAATGAGGATCAAGCTGGGGGCTGAAAATATCGTTGAAGACGAGGAAATGGATTATGCGATCGACCGGATATTCTTTCATGAAGCCTATTCAAAAACGCCCATCGAGAACGATATCGCATTGATCCGGCTGAAGTCCGACGGGAAACGGCGCGACCCGAAGGAAATAAAGCCCATTGATTTGCCGCTTGCTGCGCCCATGCTGCCGCCAGGGTCAGCGGTCACGTCCACCGGATGGGGCAAGCGGGGCAGTCGCGACAGGGTCGACGCGACATCGTTCAACTACGCCATCTATCTCCAGACCATCGATCGGACCAATTGTCCAAAACAGAGAGGTTTAGGGGTCTCTCCCACCGTGATTTGCGCAAAGGCCGATGGCGTGAGGATGTGCCGGGGAGATAGTGGCAGTCCACTCTTGATGACGAACGGCAGGATACCAAAGATCGTCGGGATCGTCAGTTGGGGTGTGGGTGCCGACGCGAATTGCAATGCGAACGGTGCGCCTGGCGTCTATACGCAGGTCCAGAGCTTTCTTCCGTGGATCAAAAGCACGATCACCGCAAACTCTCGGTGATCATGTGGCGTGGTGACTGTTTCCTGATCCTCAAACAAACAACGGAGCGGGTTGATGCCCCCTCAGTTGCTTGTTTGACAAAATTTTTGCGGGCTATTTCTTGGGAGCGGCCGTAGGTGCAGGTGCAGGTGCTGGTGTATTTCCTTCTTCCACCTGATCCGTACCCGTAATCGGGCCTGGACCACCGCTCGACAATTCTGGAACGCCGCTGTTGTTTACATCGGCTGCCATGCCGGTATCCATGGCGTTGTCTGTCGTCTCGGTCGTCATTGCGTTCGCTGCATTGTCAGCTGCGGGTTCGGCCGGTTTGTTGCATGCCGTGAGCAGCATTGGCACGGCGAGTAAAAGAGAAGCACTCCGGAAATTGCGCATTTCATAGTCCCCTGTGTTGTTGGCATCGCTATCCTAATCGAAGCCGAGCATCTTTAGCAATTGGTTAAATTCGGGCGCATTCCGCAAGGGATCAAGCATGGGATCGTTGCGCGCGTTGGTCAGTCCGACATCCCCGACCTTATAGGCCTGCGCGTGTTTTTCGAGCGCAGCCGCCGACTCTCCCCACTGGCTCAGGACCTGGGCCTGCTGATAGGAGCCGCCGTCTCCAAGGGATGTCACCAGTTTTTGCATCGCGTCCTTCGCCGCGGCCTCATTTCCCAGCTTTCTTTCCACGATCGCGAGGGCGGGAAGGCGCAAGACCTCGAGCGGTTCAGCCAGATACTCCGTGCGCGCTTCACGGTATTTGCCCAGGTTGAACAGCGCGTTGCCAATTTCCGCGTGCGCATAAGGAAACTTGGGATTCAGCGCCAAGGCCTGTCGAAAAAAGGGAATGGCATCGGCATAGTGACGTGCCGAATTCTCGATAAATCCTGCATTCCGGTGAATTGCCGGATTGAGAGGGTCGAGCTCAAGCGCCCGCTTGATTGCAACTTTTGCCTCTTCGAAGCGGCCCGTGGTCGCGCAAAAGTTCGCGAACCGAGACAGGACATTTGCATCGCCGGGGCCAAGGCTGCGAGAGAGGTCAAACGGTTTGCGTGCCCCGCGAAAATCCATCAGGCCCTGGAACAGAACGACACCCATGGTTGATTGGGCATCGGCAAAGCGAGGTGCCAATGTGACAGCGCGCCGCGCCGATTCAACCGCGGCCCCGTAGAGTGCCTTGAATTGATCGGCGGACGCAAACTGGTTGGCGATGGAAGTCAACGCGCGCGCGCGCGCCGAATATGCGGCCGCATAGTTGGGATCAGCAGCAATGGCGGCGTCGAATTGGGCCAAAGAGGCGCGATAAGACGCCTCGTCAGCATGAAGGTTATAGAGTGCACGTCCCCGCAGATAGGAGTCAAAGGCCGCCACATTGGTTGTCCCACCGGCGCTGCGATCATCACGCCCCGTTGACGATCCGCCATTTTCCTCGACCTCGGTTACAAGGGCATTTGCAACGGTATTTGCGATTTCGCTCTGGACGGCAAAAATGTCCTTGATTGCGCGGTCGAAGCTATCGGCCCACCGGCTGAAACCGGTTTTGCCGTCGATCAGTTCAGCGGTAATGCGAACCACGTCGCCAGACCGGCGAACACTGCCTTCGAGCAGAAAGGCCACGCCCAGTTTCCGGGCTACAGCTTTTGCATCTTCTGCATGGTCGCGAAATTTACCGGATGACGTCGGCGCGGCCACCTTCAGCAGGGCAATTCTTGCCAATGACGACCGCACCTCCTCGGATAGACCATCCGAGAAATAACTCTGCGCCGGATCCCCGCTCAAATTCTTGAATGGCATGACGGCGACGCTGTTGGTGTCAGTCGGGCTGCCAAACAGGCCCGTTTGCCATGCTACAAAGCCGCCCCCGAGTGTTGCCAAGGCAACCCCGCCCCCGGCCAGGATCAGGCGACGGCGCGTTGTGGCAGCACTGGACGGTTGCGCCATGCGCAGTGGCATATCCTCTTGTCCGGCCACGATCGAGATCGCGCGGAGCAGGTTCATCATCTCCGGTGCGTTGGGCGATCCACGCCATTTCGCGATATCGAGCAATTGGAACTGCCTGAAACCGAGTGGAGCCATGCCGCCGTCAAGCGAAACCGGAACAAGCCGCCCGCGCTCACGTCCACGCGTGGCTTCGTCGCGAACCCAGTGTGACGCGATGGACGCTTCTGACCAAAGCACCACGATGACGTCTGCACCTTCCAACTGGTCTTCTGTCGTCGATGCAAATGCGACACCGCCGTCGAGCAATCCGTCCCACCAGACGGTACATCCGCCCAGTTCGAGCGCCTTGATCACTTGCTCTGCGCGGCTCCTGTCCTGGCGCGTATAGCTCAGGAATATCCGGGTCGGGCGCTCTGGTTCGGCGGTAACGGACTCCTCAAACGTCATTGTCGTCGCTTGTTCCCATTTTCGAGGAGTTATCCAGACACGCTCAAACTCGCCTCACGCTTGAGGCCGTGTCGCATGATAAGCGAAGCACACCGCAAGAACAACATCATGCTTCCCGTCGCATTGGTGGACTCGCTGCTGTCAAAATAGTTCGGGAGCCATTCAAAAGTCATGCTCCTGCAGGCCGGACAAACCAGCACTGTCGCAGGTTCAGGCGGCCGCTCCAAGGTAGCCGAGTTGGCCCGCCTTGAAGACGGCCTGGCTTCGATTGACGGCGTTCAGTTTTTCACCAGCCCGCTGGACATGATAGCGAACCGTTGCGTGGCTCAGCGCAATAATCAGGCTGATTTCCTTGTCCGTCTTTCCAATTGCGGCCCATCTCAGGCATTCGACTTCACGCTTGGACAGCCTGCAGTCACTCGGGATCCATTGCTGCGTGCGCATCACGTTTACGTAGCCAGAAAGGAACCGCCGGGTCATCGTGCCGATAAAGTCGCCATGTGCGGCAAAGACTTCGGACATGTCTTCTTTCATCCGGTCCAATGGAGAAAAGGAGGCCGCAGCAATCTGTCCGAATGACAAGTGCACCGGAACAAGGATCGTTGACTTGCCAAACACATACTGACCAAAATCGGCAAAGCTCAGTTCATCGAGATAGCGGTTGTGCCACAATGTGTGTGCGCCTTGCGCGTTGCACCAGAACGGCTCGCTTTCGTAGCGGCAAGCCCGCGGCAAAGGCGAAGTCAGCGCGAGCCGCCCATTTTCCCACCACCGTTCTCCATCGGCTGTCCATCCAAAAATATCGGCATTGATGATGGCCCCATTGGCATCGATGATCTGTTCTTTGGAAGCGATATCGGCGGTGGCAGCAACGCATAGTTCCAATTCTGCGGCTGCATTCTGAACAGCGATCGCCGCCGGCCGAATGTCTTCGACCGTTCGAATCGTCACTTTCTCGAATACCTCAGCCTGCGTCAACATCCCCTGCCTCGTCGCAGGCGTGCTTTTTCGCTCGCTCTGCTCTTTCGATTCGCATTCTATTGATAGAAAGCGAAAAACAAAAGGTTCATTGCGACATATTATAATCGATGGCCGCTTCTGACAGGCAAAAACATTCTTGACGTCGTTGTTTTCTCCCTCCTGAATGTTTTGGCTATTCGGGCGTTGGCGAACTGAATGTGATGGGGCCACGCATCGTTATGCCCTAACCCAGCTTGCGAACAGGATTGCTGCCATCCCACCCCACGGATGCATTCTTGATCATCTGGAACATCGATTCGCTGCCATTCGCGGGCTGCAATATTTCGACAATGCTTCCCGGGCCATTCCCGGTATCGACATAGATTACGCCCCCAGCATCGCCAACTCTCCCTTCGACGAGAACCTTCGCTCCGGCAGCCTCCGCAGTTTTCCGAGCCTTTGCGATATCGTCGGTCAATATGCAGGTATGATGCATGACGTCTGCATTCACGCCATATTTGCCATGATAGATGCTGGGAGCGTCATTTTCCTGCCGGATCAACTCGATCTGGATGTCTCCCCAATAGGCGAGAGCGAGCGAGAATATGCAGTCGCTCGGCTCTCCCAGATACCGCATGTCCTGAAGCACAATATTTTCGATCAAGTAGAACGGGCCCACGCCCATGACCTGTGTCCAGTGCCGCAGTGCCGCGTCGAAATCCTTTGGCACAAAGGCGATTTGCATCACCGGTCCGATGTCCTTGATATGCATGGCCTAATCTCCTTGCCCGGACCGTCTCATCCCCTATCGAATGGGACAGGTTGTGTGTTGGCTCCACCATGCCATTATGCGACTCGGAGAGAAACTGAGAGTTTTGTCAGGCAATGAGCGATCGTGATCCCCAAATCGTCAACAGTCATGCCGCCAAACGGGCAGCAATGGCGCGTGAAAGCCAGCGTTATATGGCAGACCTTGTGGCGAATATGCGTTCCGACGTCGCCGAGACGCCGCTCGCCCTTCACAAGGGTGTCTATATCGATCCTGCACGCTTCGAAGCCGAGCGACAACACCTCTTTCTGGGCGAACCGATTGTTGCGGGCCTATCGGGCGATATCCCGAACGTGGGTGACCTGATCGTGTTCGATGCGGCTGGTCCATCGATCCTGGTAACACGGGACAAGAGCGGCCAGGCACGTGCGTTTCTGAACATGTGTACCCATCGGGGCGCCAAGCTGGTTGAAGAGAGCGAACCGTTTTCGGATCATCGGCCTCGCATGACATGTCCTTTTCATGCCTGGACGTTTGATGCAGCGGGCAAGCTCGTTGGCCAGCCGGACAAGGCGGCCTTTGAAGGCTGCGAAATCGGCGCGCGAAACCTGATCGAACTGCCGTGTGCTGAGCATATCGGCATAATCTTTGTCCGCCCGGGCGGCGGTGAGCCGATCGATCCGGTCGCGCACCTCGGGCCGCTTGGCGATGTGCTGGCTGCCATCGAGATGGATCGCGCTGTTCCGGTGAAGAAGGGAATTCTGACAGCCGACTCCAACTGGAAATTTGCACTGGATACATATGGCGAGGGCTATCATTTCGGGATGCTGCACGCATCGACGATTGGTGCGACGCATTATTCGGGGATCTGTCATTATGAGCCCTTGGGCCGTCATCATCGCGTCGGCTTTCCCGACAAAGGCTATGCTAATCTGGTTGGCAAACCGGAGAGCGAGTGGCCGGTCAATTCCTATGGGGCGGTGCACTACCTCTATCCCAATACCGTTGTTTTCTTCGGTGCCGTAGGTGTCGGCAGTTACTTTACGCAGGTTTTTCGCCTTTTCCCGGACGGTGTCGGCAAGACG
>JANLST010000198.1:0-3884 GCA_031362505.1 Sphingomonadales bacterium | reverse complement strand
TGCAAATTTACTGACTGCTCTTTCCTACCCGGGGGGCGTATGAAGGCCGGTGAAGCTCTGCTTCATCGGCCTTTTTGCATAAAATCCACGAACGCACGTCCGAAATCAGGTTTCGTAACTGCACTCATATGGTTGCCGGGGATTGTGATATGCTCGGCCTGCGGAATGGCATGGGCCAATGCAGCGGCGGAGCCATTGTCTTGGTCATGCTCTCCGCAAACGACCCCGACCGGCAAATCAATGGCTGCAAGCACGTCCAGAGGCGTATCGACAAAACTGTCCAGGATCTGGTCAAGCGCCAGTGGGTCGCCTCCGGTTGTCTTGAGAAAGGCTTCCGCCATCCATTCCGGCGAACCCTTTGGATGCTTCCCGATATTGCGGAGGATATTTCGGAAATGGGCGCCCCGATGCCCAGTGTCAGTCAATCCCGCCAGCCCCATACCCGAGAGGATTGCGCGCTTGGGCGTCGCACCCTTTGCGAGCATCCGGGCAACCGTGCGTGCGCCTAGAGAATAACCCGCCAGATCATAGTCCGTTAAAGACAGATGCGCGATGAGATCAAACTGGTCATCGGCCAGTATGTCAGGCGGATAGGCTGCCGTATCATGCGGTTTGTCACTCCTCCCGTGAGCGCGAAGATCGGGCATGATGCAGCGGAACCCCGCAGCAGCCATTTGCGCCGCGGCGCCATAGGTGATCCAGTTGGTCACGGCATCGCTGATAAATCCGTGCACGAGCAGAAGCGGCCGCCCTTCGCCCATCTCGTGCCATGCCAGCCGGGTGCCATCCCTCGCAAGGAAGTACTGAACCTCGGGCGCGCTCATGCAAGCACCTCCAGTCCCTTTTGCTGCATCCGCCAGACGGCCAGTTCGATCCGACCTTGTCCGAAGAACGGCTCTCCATCGAATACAAGCGTGGGCACTCCCCAATGACCACCTGCTTCGAGCGCAGCCTGATTAGAGGCAATCTCGCTGTCCAGCACGTCGGGCTCGGAAGCCGCATCGGCATCCAGTTCGCCAAGATCAAGCCCCGCCCGCTCTGCAGCTCCAGAGAGGTGATCGCCTTCGTGCCAGTTTTCAGCGCCGCCCCAGATCAGGCGGGACACCTCGTCAGCAAAAGCGAGCCCCTTCCCGCGTCGAGCCGCGG
The DNA here is from genome assembly GCA_031362505.1 of Sphingomonadales bacterium. GTDB lineage: Bacteria > Pseudomonadota > Alphaproteobacteria > Sphingomonadales > Sphingomonadaceae > Aquisediminimonas. Next base: position 2,738 of record JANLST010000198.1, on the reverse strand, counting down.
CCTGCCCCATTCGGGTCAGGCGAAAGATGTAGGGCTGATCAGCCGAAATCTTGCGCGTCATCACGTCCTGGACAATCGGATCGGGACGGGGTGGGCCGAACGGGATGTTGTGGAACTGCGCAACCCGAAACATGTCGAGCATTGTATAGCGCAGCCAGTTCGGATGGTTGCGTTCAAAGAAATCGGGTTGGCGGATTGCGAGCGGATAGACCGGTCGCAGGTTGATCGTCAGATCAAATTGCTCAGTCAGAGCACGATAGCGCCGAGTGGCAAGGTAGGAATAGGGTGAGCGGAAGGACCAGAAGAGGTCGGCTGAAAGTGTCATGGTTGTATTCTGCCACTGCTAGGATCAGAGTTCAATCGGCGCACCAGCGGAGCGACATGCAGGAGAGACCGGCGTCGATCTTGGCGATCTCGGAAACTGACAGGGTGAGTGTTCGAACGCCATGTTGCTCGATCAGGTCGCGGCTTTTTGGCCATTGATCGCCAATGAACAGTCTGTCGCGAACGCGAAGAACATTGGCCGCGGCTTCTTCACCTTCGGGCGCCACAAGGACGCGGAGGCCCGAAAAGGCCGGACAAGAGGCAAGCGGAGGCGCCACGAAAACGGTCTCCTCGTCGATCATTCCGCACCCTGTCTTGAAATGGAGGATGCCGGACGGTGTATCCGCAACAATTGCTCGCTTTCCGAGCTTGTCCAGCAACGCTCCCAAAGCCGCCGCACCCTCGCGATCTGTCCGGTTCGAAAGACCGATCACGACCGCGCTGGGTGTCACCAGCACATCGCCGCCATCGACATGACCTTCCACCATCGCGTGTACCGTGTCGAAATGCCGCGCCAGAACCGGGGCAATGAGGGGTGCCTCCCCTACCCGGCTTTCAGCGCCAGACTTAAGCAAAATCGCGCCTTCGCCAAAAACCAGCGCGCAATCCTCTACGAAGATCGAATCCGGAAAATCCTCCTTGGCAGGCAAGACGTGGACATCAATGCCCAAGTCTCGCATGGCCATGACATAAGCCGCATGCTCGGCCAGCACGAGATTGAATTCTGGGTCTTCGCGGTCTCCTTCCCGAAGTCCTTGCACGACCGAGCGTCCCGGAAGCCGGGCTATGGCCTGCGAAAAGGCAAACAGCCCCGACATCGATTCAACCCTTTTTCAAATGCCGCCGGCCCAGCAGTTCGGCAATCTGCACCGCATTCAACGCGGCGCCCTTGCGCAGATTATCAGAAACGCACCAAAGCGCGAGACCGTTCTCTACGGTTGGATCTTCACGAACGCGGCTGACGAACGTCGCGTAATCACCGACGCATTCGACGGGCGTCACGTATCCGCCGTCCTCGCGTTTGTCGACGAGCATGATGCCGGGGGCTTCTCGCAACAGGCTTTGGGCCTTCTTGGCCGAAATCTCGTTCTCGAATTCGACATGCAGCGCTTCGGAATGGCCGACAAAGACCGGCACACGCACACAGGTCGCAACGACCTTGATCTTGGGATCAAGGATCTTCTTGGTCTCGACGACCATCTTCCATTCTTCCTTGGTGAAACCGTCATCGAGGAAGACATCAATATGCGGGATCACGTTGAATGCGATCTGTTTGGTGAATTTCTTGGCATCGGCCGTATCGCCCACGAAGATGTTGCGGGATTGCTCGAACAGTTCGTCCATGCCCTCCTTGCCCGCGCCGGAAACCGACTGGTAGGTTGCGACCACAACGCGCTTGATCGTGGCATAATCATGCAGAGGCTTCAGCGCGACGACCATCTGGGCGGTTGAGCAATTGGGGTTCGCGATGATGTTTCGTGCCTTGTAACCTGCGATCGCATCCGGATTCACTTCGGGCACGATCAACGGAACATCCGGGTCCATACGGTACAGCGAGCTGTTGTCGATCACCACACAGCCGGCGGCAGCTGCGATTGGCGCAAACTTCTTCGTCGCTTCCGATCCGATCGCGAAGAGGGCCATGTCCCAGCCGGTCCAGTCGAAATGCTCGATGTTCTGGACCTTGAGCATCTTGCCGGATTCGCCGAATTCGATCTCGAGACCCTGCGATCGGCCGGACGCAACGGCCGCGATCTCGTCAATCGGAAACTCGCGTTCCGCCAGGATATTCAGCATTTCGCGGCCCACATTCCCGGTGGCACCAGCAACAACAACACGATAGCCCATAGTCAGTCTCTTTCAGTCAAAAGAAAGGGCCGGAACCCTGTTCGGATCCCGGCCCTTTCGGTCATTCGTTCTATTCAAACGCGCGGGATCAGGCTTCTTCAGCCGTAGTTTTGGCAGCGTCGGTAATTCGCGTGTCGCGACGTTCGGCGATACGCGCCGATTTGCCACGACGACCACGGAGATAATAAAGCTTGGCACGACGCACGGCGCCCTTGCGGACGACTTCGATGCTGTCGATGTTGGGCGAATACAGCGGGAAAACGCGTTCCACGCCTTCGCCGAACGAAATCTTGCGAACCGTGAAGTTCGATCCCATGCCCTTGTTCGAACGGGCGATGCACACGCCTTCATAATTCTGGACGCGGGTGCGTTCGCCTTCAACCACGCGCACGCCAACCTTCAGCGTATCGCCGGGGCGAAACTCCGGGACTTTCTTGTTTGCGGTCAATTTTGCGATCTGTTCCGCTTCGATCGTCTGGATGAGGTTCATGCCCCATTTGGTCCTTTATTCTTCCGCCGCGCGCCAGAGGCAGACTGGTCCCGAGCGCCGACATGGCGCTCCCAAA